>NZ_JABBVZ010000100.1 GCF_012933365.1 Sulfobacillus harzensis
AAGCTGATGCCGCACTAAGGGGACCGACAACCGATTTGCCATTTACTACCACCTCCTTTCTGGACGGTTTAGTTCAGTCTGGCTTTTCCCGGCTGTCCCGTGAGAAAAATGGATCTTGACATTTAACCGCGGGACTTATTGATTTTCGCCAATCTCTAGGAAACCGAATGGGATGGTTTCTTGTCCAGACAAAATCTGGAATCAAAGCGGGCCGGCGGCCCGCCCCTGCCCCTCGGCTACGCCATCGGGGCAGGGCCCTCCCTATTTACACCACATAATTGGACTCTAACCCGGGAAGCACACCCCGACCGCAGATTTGAAGTACATTATAGCGCCTGGGAACCGATATTGCAGGGTGATCCGCTACGGCTAGAGGCGGTCATTCGCAACCTGGTGGACAATGCCGTGAAGTATTCGCCGTCCGGTTCTACCATCCGGATCGAGTTGGCCCCTCATACTGAGGGTCTCCATCTTCGCGTGGCAGACGAGGGGCTGGGCATACCGTCGCACGATCTTCCCCGGGTGTTCGACGGATTCTTTCGCGGTTCGAACCTCCCCGCCACTCAGGGGGGAATGGGGCTTGGCCTGTACCTGTGCCGGCAGATTATTGAGCGTCACGGCGGCCGGATTTGGGCCGAGAGCCAAGAAGGACGGGGAACGACGTTCCACGTCGTGTTGCCCCGAGAAAGGGGGCAACAACATGGTGCGCGTCCTGCTTCTTGACGATGAACCCACCATCCGCTTCGTGACGGCCAGTTTTCTGCAGGAGGTAGGATTCGAGACTTGCGTTGCGGCATCCGCTCGCGAAGCGCTGGAGGTGCTGCGCCGTGAAAAGCGGCGGCCTGATGTGATGGTCGTCGACCTTATCATGCAGGAAATGAATGGGGCCGAATTCTTAAAGTGTGTCCGGGACGAACCTGAATGGGCCATGATCCCGGCAATCCTGATGACGGGTGCGGTCTATAATGCCGACATATTCCCACCCAAGGAAAGTTATCAAGCGACCCTGCACAAACCGTTTAGGATGGTCCAACTGGTAGAAACCATCCGAGGCGTGTTGGACCGCTCGATTACTGTTTAATTCGCCATCCCCGCCTCCGACCCTTTGCTGTTCTCTCAAGGGCCGGCCGTTCCTAGGCCAACGTTACGATTGTCGATTGCATCACCCGATCGTATGACGACCGCCCCCGGAAACGGGGGCCTTGTCGTCTCACCGTGACCGGAGGCGCTATGAGAGACCCTTCATTTTATCGATGGGGCCGCCAGCAAAATAGAGGATACGCCGGAATTAGGAACTAGGACTGACCGTGACATCGTTCACCAGGGTGACGAACTGCTGAATCAAGATGTCGTCGTTGTCCATTCGCCAGGCGACGGCCATGTCCACCGAAGGCGATGGCCCGGACAGCCGCGCAAAAACCACGTCCAGTTTTGGGCTGAGGCGGGCACGATGGCCGCCCTCACCAAAAATCACGACTTGGCGATTCCAATCGTGAAAATGCTGAAGGACAGACGATAGGGGATGCCGAAACACCACCACATCAATGTCCTGGTGGTCTCTCGTCACATGACCTAATGCCAAGTCTATCGACCAGCCCCCGGTGACTAACCAGGAGCCCGGAAATCCGTCCATCCAATCCAAAACGACTTCAAGCGGTTCAAAAGACCTACCGTTACCCCGATGGTCTGGGCTCAGCGTGCCCACAGGATGATGCTGCTTGAACGCGAGACCCAGTCGATGGTGCGAAATCCGCTCCTAAGTTTCGTTGCCGTGTTTTAAGAGGACACACCCTTCCCGAGGAGCTTGGCCATGCTGTACTCCTCGCGATAGGTGCCGTCCGCCATGCGAAGCGACCGGCGTCGAAACCCTTCAACCTGAAATCCCATCTTAAGATAGAGAGCCAGCGCCCGCCAATTGTCGGCCACCACCGTGAGTTCCAACCGCGAGAGTCCCTGTTCTTTCGCCCAATCGATAGCGGTTTCCATGAGGCGGGTGCCCAAGCCCTGGCCCCAATAGCTCTGGCGGATCCCCATCACGACCAGCGCGGTATGCTGAAGCCGGCGCGGGCGATTGCCAACCAAACGGAGAAAGCCCACCAGCTGCCCTTGGTCTTCGGCCACCCAAAAGTGATGACGCGGTTCCGTTAAAAACGGCTTAAGCCGTGCTTCCCAAAAGGCAGCATCGGCCGGAGCCTCGCCTGGCTCAAACAGCATAAACGGGGTTTCTTGATCCAAGTCCTGCTGCAAGTCCCGGTATAAAAGGATGTCCGCCTCCGAGAGATCGCGGATGGTTGCCATTGATGCCTCCTTCTCCCATTGATTCCCATGTAATACTGCTGATCATCATATCAGTTCTGGCGCTTCCTGCCCCGAGTTCCCACACCACAAGCAGGCAGGAGGTGCGCTGGCTGAACGCCAACAACCCCTGGCATTTCCCGGGGGATACTGCCTGTTGATATCTAGTAAGGAAAAAAGACGGAGGCTCTTCGGTGCCCATCTCCCCCTATTACCGCGAGCTCCGTGAAAAGGATCGGCACCAGGCACATTTGTAGCCCTAGCGTGGCCGCGTCATTCCGAACCAAGACAACCATAGTCGGTTCGTGCAAAGTGCCGACGATCAGCTGTGGTCGATGCCGGCGGGTACCAGTGAACTGGGAGAAAGCCCAGCTCAAGCGATTCGCGGGAAGTCTATGAAGAAACCGGCCTTCAGATGGCGCTTAAAGGTCTGGCCGGCGTGTTTGGCGGCAAAGAGTTTCGTTGGACGTATCCCGACGGCAATCAGGTCGCGTATCTCATCGTGCGACAGTGACAGGCGGGAAGTTGAAGGCACGGGACGGCGAGGTAGCGCGGTTTTCAGGGCATGCTCCAGATGCCTCGCGGAGGCTCCCGTTCCCCTATCCCGCCGACATTGTTCGCGCCCCCGCCCCCACACCCCCATGGTATTAGAACCTTATCTCCATTTGCGGGAGATATCGCCCGGAGATGCTGGTGGACTCGACCGAGCCCACCACCTCCGCCCCCATGTGGCAATAGAAGTCTTCCGCATGCGGGTCCGCATCCCAGCGCATTGCGGACGCCCC
Organism: Sulfobacillus harzensis; assembly: GCF_012933365.1. Classification (GTDB taxonomy): domain Bacteria; phylum Bacillota; class Sulfobacillia; order Sulfobacillales; family Sulfobacillaceae; genus Sulfobacillus_B; species Sulfobacillus_B harzensis. The sequence continues at coordinate 3,081 of NZ_JABBVZ010000100.1, forward strand.
CGCCGCCCGAGCCGCCTCAAGGGCACGGCAAAACAACTGGCGTCCGAGTCCGGTTCCTATAGCCTTCGGATCAATGAAGAGATGATCCAGCACGGCCGTAGGTGTGGAGAGGAGGACAAGACTAAAGCCCACGACAGCTCCGTCATCACCCTCCGCCACAAAGCACGCTCCTTCTCGGATCATCGCTTCCGTTATGGTGAGATCCCGGCGGCAGGCGGCGAGAAAGTTCGCGTCATATCCCCAATAAGCCTTCGAGCGCATGGCCAAATCCGTGAGGAGGTCATGCTCCTCCACGTTTGCCTTCCGTAATCGCATCGCTTGTCCTAACGAACCCGCCCATTCCGCCACGGTGGTTACCTGGGCCTGGCGCGGAAAAACCTTGTCGGTCAACACCCGATGCACTTCCGGGTCATGATCGAAGCAGGCGTCTTTCAACACGGTCAAACGATAGTCCAAATCCGCGGCCTGACGTAGGGTGGACAGCACCACCCCGCTGGTCGCAATTCCCGTCAGCACCAGGTGGTCCACCTCCAGCGAACGGAGCACCAGTTCAAGTCCGGAGCCGGCGAATGCGCTGACCCGCCGCTTGACGATAACCGGCTCATTGTCCCGGGGCTTGACCCCATCCCAAATCTGCGTCGGCGGGCTTGTCTCCTCCATGCCGCCCCGCTCTTTAATGGCCGAAAACGAAAGATTTCGGGCGCTGACATCCGGATAACCTGGGCGAAATGCCACCCGCACGAAAATCACGGCTACATCCTGCGCCCGCGCCGCCTCCAAGGCCGTTTGCACCGTCTTGAGGCCGCTCGCCTCGGCATAACGCTCGACAATCCCGTTCTGCACATCCATAATCAAAAGCGCTGTTTTACCCATTCCGAGAACCTCCTCTGGATATCTGTTACATGATAGCGCAAAACCCCGCCGAGCACGGCTGCGAATGGGATATGATAACCAAAAGAGGCGAGGAGGCGAAACATGGACAACAAGCAGGAGCGCCTGCAGAAGCTGACGCCGATGCAATATCAGGTCACCCAGCTGAACGGAACCGAACCGCCGTTTCGTAACGAGTATTGGAACAACACGCGGCCCGGCCTATACGTCGATGTGGTTTCCGGCGAACCGCTTTTCTCATCGCGCGATCAATATGACGCCGGTTGCGGCTGGCCCAGCTTCACCAAGCCCATCGGGCAAATTGTCGAGAAGACCGACTTGAGTCACGGCATGCACCGCATCGAAGTCCGCAGCTCGGGCGCTGATTCGCATCTCGGTCACGTGTTCCCGGATGGACCCCGGGACACCGGCGGCCTACGATATTGCATCAATTCGGCCGCTTTACGCTTCGTCCCGGTCGAGGACCTCGAAAAGGAAGGCTACGGGGAATACCGAAAACTGTTCGAGTAAAGGAGGGACCGTGGGACGGTCCCTCCCCCCTACGGTTCCAAACGCTTAGTGTCGCGAGGAAATAAGGTCGCTTCCCGAATGTTTGCGAGACCCAACAACTTCGCTGTCAGCCGCTCAAGCCCGATGGCAAAGCCCCCGTGGGGTGGCATGCCATACTGAAAGGCTGACAAATAGCCTTCCAAGCCAGTCATGGAAAGACCCCGCTGCATCATAGCCTTCTCATAGTCTTGAAAGCGGTGAAGCCGCTGGCCGCCGGTCACAATCTCTTGGCCCCGGAACAGCAGGTCGAAGCTTCGGCTGAAGCCAGGACGTTGGAGGTCCGGCATCGTATAAAACGGCCGTTTGGCCATGGGGTATCCCACCACAAAGAGAAAGTCGGAGCCATATTGGGATCGCGCCCACTCCCCGAGCCAACGTTCATGGGCTGGCGCTAAATCCGGCTCAGCCGTCAGATCTTCGCCGAGGGCGTCTGACAGCAAGGCTAGGGCCTCTTCAAAATGCACCACGGGTATGGTCCCGGGCATGGTGGCCAAGGGAGATTCTTGCCCTGCCGCTTCCTGGGCCGCTTCCAGCATGGCTCCCATGACCCGGGTCAGAACCGCCATGACGTCTTCGGGACCGTCGATAAATCCCATTTCCGCATCCAACGAGGTGTACTGGCTCAAGTGGCGCCCGGTGTCATGGGGCTCCGCTCGAAAGACCGGTCCCACCTCAAAGACCCGTCCAAAAACCCCCACCATCATCTGCTTATAGAACTGGGGGCTTTGGGCCAAGTAAGCCGAGCGGCCGAAGTAGGGCAAGTGGAACACGTTGGCCCCGCTTTCCGACGCCGTGCCAATAATCTTTGGCGTGTGCACTTCGATGAAGTGCTCGCGGGAGAGCCCCTGACGAAACGCCTCCGCGAGCCGTGCCTGGACACGAAAGACGTGCTGCGCCGCGGGATGGCGGAGAGCCAAAGCCGCATGGGTGAGACGACTGTCGAGGCCAGCCTCAAGGGCGGGAGCCCCCAGGGACAGGGACAGCAACCCATCTGGCCTCCCGAGCACCGTAAAAATGGCTCCTCGCAATTCAATGCCGCCCGGCGCTCGGGGTTCGTCAACCACGCGACCGGTGACTTTGACCGCCATTTCCGGCTGCAAAGCGGGAATGGGACCGTCGGCGGGGGCGTGAACAATCTGCAAGAGGCCGGTACCGTCCCGCAAGACGATAAAGGTAAGGCCCCCCAACTCGCGCACACGATGAATCCACCCGGCGGTGGTGACAACATGGCCGACGAACGAGGCAACCTCCTCAACAACGCGGGGAAATTCTGAATTGGCTTGTGACATGCTTTTCGTCCTCCAAGGAAGGCCTTGTGCGGACGGGGCCTTTGCCCGTGGTGCCACCGCACTTCACAGCACGCGTGGAGGACACGCGCTGCCTTGTGGATTGCAGATAACGGTGCATACCGGCAGCCGTACTCGATTCGGGACTGCACTCCGGAGTGCCTGTGGCCGGTGCCGCCTCGGGCCTCACTTTCACCCCTCAAGGCTCGCTGTTCCGAGCGCATCAGCCACGCTCTCCATCATCGTATTGGCCGCATTATACCACCAGAACGCCGAAAAAGGACAATGCCCTCAAAAGCTCTTAGTCTGTCGTTCAAAGGATCTCGCTGGCAGGCGGCGGCGCTGCCGTCAGCCCGAATGACCCGATGGGTGGGGATGAAATAGGCTAATGGGGAGTGGCTCATGGCGCGCCCCGCAGCGCGCGCTCGTCCCGGAAAGCCGGCCCAGTGCGCCACCGTGCCATAGCTGGCAGTGGAACCAAACGGGATTTCTGTCGCCGTTGACAACAGGGCTTGTTCCAGGGGGGTGAGTTCTCCCGCGAATAACGAGAACGTAATCGCCCGGCCCCCGAAGGCGTCCTCACACAGACGCTCCATCCAACGCGGCATTTGTTCTGGAGACCGTCCATCGCGGAAGGACTGGGATGGCCTCTCGCCAAACTCCCCCGCCACCAGGACATCATCCCACCACGCCAACCATAGGGTCCCCACTGGGCTTTCCCAACGGCTCCATCGCACCTCCCGAGGTTGCCCCGGTCTCCAACGAATCACATGACGTCCTCCCGCATATCAATATCCTCTCAACCCATACTATAGCCATGCGCGCATTCATTGCGACTCTCATCGCCTGTTTATCAATGGGCATACTCACCCCCTCGCGGAGCACCGTGGTTCCTTTGACCCCCGAGGAGGCGCAGGCCAAACAGATCTTAAACCAGTTGGTCCAGTCTCAACAGACGGCCATAATATCCGGGCGGCCCCAGGCCCTGGGGCCGCTCTATGCCGCCTCCTCCGAGGCACAGGAGGCGCTTCAGATAGCTGAGACGCGAAGCCGCTACCTGGCCACTTGGGCGCGGTTGCGCCAAGTTAAGTGGGAGGGGGTTAAGGTCGAGACCATCACTCCCGCCGTGGCCTTTCATGGACACGATCAGGTGAGCTTTTACGCCGTGGAACGCGAGCGCTACACCTACCGCCTCAAAAGTCACCCGCGAGAGGTCCTAGTGTTTGGCATCGCCTCACGACACTATCTAGCTATCATTCGTGAAGACGGCCGGTGGAAATTGAGCCGCGATGACTTTACCAATCCCGTGCTGCCGGAGGACACGGCAGGCCTTGGAGTCAACACCCCCTATGGAGGCCAACCGCCTAAAAAGCCATGGGGAACCCACCGCCTCGCGGCCGTCACTTATGCCGATCTTTACTGTGGTCAGGCGCCCGGCTGCGGAAACCAGCACCGCTACAATTCCGATTACCGCAACTACAATGGCGACGGTGGCGATTGCACCAACTTCATCTCCCAAGTGCTTCGGGCCGGAGGCATTCGGCCTTCTTGGTCATGGAATTACGACCATTCTTCCGACGAGGGTAGCGGGGGCTGGACCAACGCCGGTGGTTTAGTCGACTTCCTGCGGGATAGTGGCAAGGCCACGCTGGTGGCCGAAGGATCCTATGGCGAGGTCACTCGTACCACCCCCCAATACCCTGAAGGCGCCATTGAATCTCTCGTGCCGGGCGACCTCATCAGCTACCAGGAGCACGGACGGATCAAGCACTCGGCGGTGATTGTGGGATATAATCCGGGCGGCGTCCCCATCACCGATGCCCATACAAATGATCGCTACCATGTTCCCTGGGATTTTGGCTGGTCAGGCAAAACCACCTTTTATCTCTGGCACATCCACTATCCGGATGTCCCCGTCAACCACTAGACATGCACGGCACAAGCCGCCGGCCCGTAATCCTCAATGCCGCCTAAAATGACGGGAAAGCCGGGCGCTCCGTAGATGGTGTACTGGACCAAACTGCCTTTGGGAAGATGTCCCCGTTTCGAGTTCCAAACCGTCCTGGGCACGATGTGCGCCAAAATCGGTTTTCCGACGCGGGGCGCACAGGCTGGATTCGGATGTTTTTTGAGGTTGACGGTCTGAATGGCAACCCATCCCGGGCGGCTCCGCAACACACGCCCATAGGCGTCATGATATCCTAACACCCCGACCACCGCGTGATTTTGAATTACCAAATTCACCGGCGCGTTGGTATATTCGTGATGGTCCATAAACCGCCATCCGCCTTTATAAGTGACGGCCTCGGGGGACAACGGGTACACCGACCAGCGTCGCGGACCATAGAAGTTTCGAAGAATGACCGCGGAATCGCTGTCCCTTACCATGACGCCAGACACCGTCTGGCCCTCCAGCAGGGACCGCAATACGTGGGCTCCAATCGTGGACGCTTCCGGGGTCGAATGCACGCGGGTTGGGAAATTGACATTTAGACGGGGGCGGATCCGGACATGGGCTTCGAGCCGCGCTGGAGCCGGCCGAAAGGTCGGCAGATGCGCCAGCCACCAGCCCGATCCCAAAAGCAGCCACGTTGTCACGATAAGGAGTCCTCGTTGCAGCATGAGTCCGCCAACTTTCGTGCATTCCCTACCCGTTAAACGTCAGAGCCGTGGAAAAAGTTTCGCCTACTCTCACGCATAAGAGATTTTCACCATAAATATTCCTGTTTATTGTATCATCTGCGGGCTTTGGAAAAACGGCCCCCCCGCGGGATTTGGGAATTTCAGCCTATTCTCAGCTAACGGCCCCATTTGTCAACGCATCATAACCCCGATAGACTGAGGGGGGAGGTGCCCCTTTGGCAAAGAAAAAGATCATCCTTGATGTGGATACCGGCATCGATGACGCCTGGGGCATCTACTACGCACTCACGGCTCCCGGATTGGACACCCTGGCGCTAACAACCGTCTTTGGCAACGCCGATCTCGACACCACCACCCGCAACACGCTCTTGGTCGCCGAGTGGCTCAATGCATCGGTGCCCGTGTACCGAGGGGCTGACGCTCCGTTGCTTCGGCCGTGGGGCGGTCCGGTTCCGGCCTTTCATGGCGTCAACGGTCTTGGCGACGTGTGCTTGCCCTCCCCGCTCCGTAAGGCCCAGGCCGGCCACGCGGCCGACATCATGCGCACGCTGGTCAAGGCCCATCCCGGCGAGATTACCATTGTTGCGGTGGCGCGCCTGACCAACCTGGCCCGTGCTCTGTTGGCCGATCCCAGCTTAGTTCCACTCATTCCTCGGGTTGTGCTGATGGGTGGGGCCGCCTTCGTTCCCGGGAATCTCACCCCGGTCGCGGAAGCGAATATCTGGGGCGACCCGGAAGCGGCCCAAGTGGTATTTCAAAGCGGCGTGCCGATCACCATGGTGGGGTTGGATGTGACCATGACGGCGCGACTGACCCAGGACGACCTCGATCGGTGGCAGGCCACCGGGCCGCTGCCCCATGTGCTTAAGGAGGCCACCGCGTTTTACATTGGGGCTTATCAAAAAGATAATCCCGGCAATCTGGGCTGGTGTCCGGTGCATGATCCGCTGGCTGTGGCGGTGGCAGAGTTTCCCGATTTGGTCGGCACCCAGCGCTACCCCGTGACAATCGAAACGCGCGGTCAATGGACGGACGGCATGACGGTGGTGGATGCACGCCCGAATGTCGCCCCGTCGAGCGTTGAGGTGGCTCTCCATCTGGACCAAGAACGCTTCCAAAAGCTCCTTAAAAGCCGCTTGCTGAGCTAGAGGTCCATATCGTCGCGGGTGTTGAGAGAACGGAGATGGGTTCGGTTGGACCACCAATAGAGGCCCCATCCCAGCACAAACACCAGTGCCACCATCAGCAGCAACTCGCCCCAATGGGCGTGAAGGGCGGTGCGGTACAACAGCGCGGTGACAATATTGGTCACCAATACGCCGACAGCGGTTGTCCAGGCGAAACGAAATACGGGAACTTGGCAGGCGCCAAAAATCATGTTGAGCACATCATAGGGTATAAACGAAATCCACCGCAACAAAATCAAAGCCAATGGGTTTAAGTCGCCAACCGCGCGCGTAATGGCCTGCACACGCGGCTGCTCGGCCCACCGTTTCAACACGGGCGGCCCAATCACGCGTCCCAACATATAGGAAATGCTGGCTGTGACCATGGAGCCGACCCAGACCACGATGAGTCCGCCGACGGGACCATATAAGCCGAAGGCGGCCAACGTGGGGATCTCCATAGGAAAGATTATGAACACGCTGTGTGCCGCTAAGGCGAGAATAATCAGCAAGGGTCCCCAAGGCCCCATGGCGGCGGCAAAATCTCTTAACGTCGAGGAGACCAAAGCAAAGGCCTGGCGAATCCCGATGGTCGCGGACACCACGTGCCAGCCCCACCAGACGAGCCCTACCAGCAGCAAGGCCAACGCCAAAGCCCAAATCCACTTATGAGTCCCAAGCCAGCGGACACCGCGCTGAAAGCCTTTGGGGATCACACGCCAACCTCCCCTCCGAAGCGGCGTCCTGGGCGCATCGCATAGTGGTTTTAGTATAGCATATGCGCTTTGTGGGACAGCGCATGCCGCCAATCAGAAGGCTCCGGCGGAAGAACGCCGGAGCCCGGGATAGCTACTCGGGCACGCGAATCTTGGAGACTGCCTTCAGGGAGGTTTGATCCACCATGACGTGCCAGACATTGCGCCCCTCGGCCACCGTACACATCCACACCGGCTTCCCCACCCAGACGCTGGGTGTCACCGCCTGGATTTGCCCGCCGCCGGTGGCTTTGAGCGCCGCCGCCTCAATCTGCTCCAGCTTCGCGGGGTGAGCGTAAGGCGAGCGGACTGGCAACTCCACGCGGTTGTGCCCCACCCGGAGAACCTTGACCGGTCCTTGATGAACGTTTAGGGCGTGCATCGAGGTCATCCCTAACAGCAACGCCGCCGCTTTCAATCCCATTCCGACCATTGACAACACCTCCGGGGATAGCATGTCCCGCCCCCGAATAAACATGCAAAGCTTACCAAATCAGCGATCGACCGTGCGCCTTCAGCCAAGCCTTGGCGGCATCGCATTCCGCATAGGCGCCCCGCACCGCTCGCCAGAAGGCGGCCTGATGGTGCGGATAGCGCCGATGCATCAGTTCATGCACCACCACATAATCAATGACGAAGACTGGTGCTTGAAAGAGCCGCCAATTGAGACCAATGACGCCATCGGCGCGGCAATAGCCCCAGCGACCGGTCGCGTCCGAAAGCCGCATGGCCGTGTAGTCGATGCCGAGTTGCCGGCTCCACCAATCCAGCCGTGAGGCCAGATGCGACCGTGCCTCGCGCTGGTACCAGCGTTTAATCTCCGCGCGATCCCCGCCTCGGGGCGCCAAGGGGTGATGGCCAATGGCCCGCCGCTCGCCCAGCACCCAAGCCCACCCGCCAGGGTAAAGAGCAGGCAGCTCCTCTTCCTGTCGGGCCAGCCGCTCCGACTGTTTTAAAATCCACCCCGAAAGCTTTTCGATCTCCGGTTCCCAAGGGCCCCGCCAGGATGCGGGAAGCCGCACCACCAAGGTTGAGGCGTCCTCCATCTGAAGCCCCAACGTTCGTCGGCGGTCGCTCCGCTGAACCCGCGCCAAAAAATTCTTGCCGCCGATGATGAGCTGCCGGTCCACACTCGACGCCCTGCTGGTCACGAGTCCTTACCGCGGATATCGCGGCGGCGTACCCGGTAGGCAGCCCAGAAGCCTATAACAATCAGCACCACCGAGACCAATTGCCCCAAGAGGGCCAACCAGGCTGGCGCCTTGCCCTGGATGCCCAGCAACAAAAGCCAATAGGCCAAGGCCACCAACAGCAAGGTCCAAACACCGACGGCATAAAACCAGCGCTTGCTGCGCGGGCTCCAAGGCGTGGGATCGGCGAGAAACTCTTTCCACCCGTTCACCCAAAACGAACCTCCTTTACGCTAACCCATTGTACCGAATCGGACATCGTCCCCCTAGGAGCCTTTTCATTTAATCCGAACCCGCACGGCGCGCGGGTTTGACGCATTGGACGCTGCGATTTTCCTA
>NZ_JABBVZ010000101.1 GCF_012933365.1 Sulfobacillus harzensis
TTTTAGACCATCTCCCCGAGTCCATGCAAGCGACCGTGCGGTCGCGGTTGCGCAAGGCCTACCAAGAGGCAGATGCCGCGAAAGCCCTCAAGGCGTTGCAGAAACTGGCGGCAGAGCTCGAACGGGACTACCCCCAAGCGGCCAACAGTTTACGTGAAGGCCTGGACGAAACGCTCACCGTCTATCGGCTCGGATTGTCGGGCACGCTGCGGCGTTCACTGGCCACGACCAATCCCCTCGAGTCCGTTAATAGCCAGTTTCGGACCCATGCCCAGAACGTGAAGCGCTGGACCAACGGCATGCAGGTTCTACGCTGGCTGGCCAGCGCCAGTCTTTTTCTCGAAGACAAATTCCACCGATTGGAGGGGTATCGCGATCTCCTGCAACTGCAGGCTGCACTCCGCTCCCGCGAAGCACCGCAAGCGATTGCCAAGTGAAGGCGCACCCCCGTCTCTGGACTACGCCGCTCCCTATCCTGTATCAATCTTCTCGGAGTTTCCCACGGTATCAGTGTTTTCAGCGACGGGTGACGACTGTTGCAAGAGGACTGGCCATTCGGACTGACAAGCACCACAGGTCAGCACGAGGATGATGGATATGGGCCGGATATCGTGTTCTGTCCAAAGTTGACACTTCTGACAAAAATACTTACTCATAAGGGTTTCCCCAGGATATGAATCATGCGTGCCTCCGTATGATATTGGTGGGTTTTACCCGACCTTGCCGGTAACGTCCCGTTTTACGAGAGCCGACAGCGATCGGCCAACCTACTGGCTAATAAAGACTATATGCGTCTTTTACTGCATGGGGTAGAACAATTGGGTTGAACGGCGGTTGAATTCGGCTGATGTTTGCGGGCCGTTGGTTGAAGCGGATAATTCAGCCATGGGAGATTAGATACTGTACTCCCTGTAACCCCTGATCGAAGACGGCATCGCGGCAATACCCCGTCATAGTCGCGGAAACGCTGATGCTTGCTTAGCGTTCATCGAGGAGTGAACTTTTTTGGTGGCGGCTGATAGAATCAAGCCATGCATACCGAAACAGCGATAATCCGAGGCCGGATGTCCTCCGCCTGGACAAGGTCTCTGCATGGGGCCGTCTCAAAAGGTATGTCAACAGTGATGCCGTCCCTAAAATGTGCCCATTTTACCCCGCGTAGTGGAGGAAGTAGGTCACTTTCCTCCTCGTTTTTAGGGGTCAAGTGGGAGAAAATTTTAGGACCAAAGCCTTTTGAGTCAGCCCCGAACGCGAGACATGGCGGACGTTAATGGCGACGCGTCACTACTTGGGATTTCGCGGACTGGTCGGGGAATCGCTGTATTATGTCGCGGGTGTCGAGAACGAATGGGTAGCCTTGCTGGGATGGGCCGCTGCGGCTTGGATGTGCCGTCCCCGTGATCAGTGGATTGGGTGGACCCGCGCCCAGCAATGGGCGCGCCTGCGCTTTGTGGTGAACAATGTCCGGTTCCTGATTTTACCGGATGTGCGGGTGCCGAATTTAGCGTCCAAAGTGCTCGCCCTCAATACCCGGCGCCTGAGCGCCGATTGGCAGGCCGTCTATGGTCATCCGGTCGTGCTAGCCGAAACCTTCGTGGATCCTGCCCGCTTCGCGGGCACGAGTTATCGAGCCGCGGGGTGGCAGTACTTAGGGGACACGCAGGGATTCGCCCGTCATCACCATCGATACGTACGGCACGGCCATCCGAAAGGCCTATGGGTTAGGCCGTTGGAACCCAACAGTCCGGCGGTCCTCCAGGCCTCCTTCCTCTCGGCCGCGTTGACGCAGGGGGCGCTCACTATGCTGGATTTTAATGCCTTGAATTGGAGTGGTCCGGGCGGGTTGCGGGAGCGGCTGACCCGCTTGACCGATCCTCGCCACCGACGGGGGATCCGGCACGCCGTAGACCAGGTACTGGTGCTGGCGCTGGCCGCGGTCTTAGCCGGCCAGCGCAACTATATTGCCATCAGCGACTGGATTCACGATCTCAGCCCGGACCAGCGGGCCGCCTTCGGGTGCCCGCGATGGGGCACGACCTATAAAGTGCCCAGTGAACCGACGATTCGCCGTGTCCTCCAACAGGTGGATGCCGATGAGGTGGATAGCATCTTTAACGGGTGGCTGGACGACGAAAGTCGGCGCTTGGGGGACGCGATCGCGGTGGATGGCAAAAGCTTACGCGGATCCGAACACGGCGCGCGTCCGCGCGCCGGGCATTTACTCTCGGGATTTGTCCATCGGACCGGGCAGGTCATTAGACAAGTCGACGTCGAGCGCAAAACCAACGAGATTCCCAAGATCCGGGATTTACTCGATCCCCTGGAGATCACGGGACAGATTGTGACCGTGGATGCCCTCCATACGCAACGCCACACGGCCTCTTATGTGGTGGATGAAAAACAGGCCCATTATGTGATGGAGGTCAAAGGGAAATCAGGCGACCATGGAAGAGGCCATCGTAGCCGTCAGCCGCGAGGATTTTTCCCCCTCCGGCCACGACGATCGATCGGGGTCACGGGCGCGTGGAAAGGCGGGTCGTGCGGACCACGACGGTGCTGAATGAATACGTGGATTGGCCGCATCTCGGGCAGGGGTATGGCAACGATTCCTTTCCAGAACTATCACTAGCCACTTATTGGCAATTCCCGGCTCTCAGGAAGGTCTTTCTGTCAGAAACAGCTCTATGACTCCGGGGATGTGGTGTCAATAAATAAGAAACGAAGCCCTAATCGGACGGAAATCCGAGGGGTGTCCTGACGTCCGGATCGGGTTTACTCCAACTTGGCAGCACTTAAAGCGTGAAATTTACCAGAACCTGGCTTATGGCGGAAAATTAACGAATCGTTGTCATACCCCGGGCAAGCCTTTCGTATCGACCGCCATGTCACCGATGTGGATGGGGGCAACCCGCGCGATGAGGTGGCGTTTGGCATCACCCATCTGACTCCGGCCCAGGCCGATGCCGCAACGATCGGGTGCCTCGTTCGCCGCCATTGGGGCATCGAGACCCGTCTCCACTGGGTTCGCGATGTGGTCTATGATGAAGACCGCTCCCAAGTGCGCACAGAGAATGGGCCGCGTGTCATGGCCACTTTGCGTAATACGGCAATTAGCTTGCTCCGTCACGTGGGGGTGCCGAATATTCAACGCGCCGTTAATTATTTGCATCGACATCCCCAACAGGTCGCACGCATACTCTTCCCCTAACGCCCTGCAGAATCCACGCGACATTTGTTCCGGTCGTGAACGACCGCTTAACGGCTGTTTGCGCGCTTAGTGGCCGTTCTTCGGCTGACCCCGTTGGGTTCTCTATCAAAGGCCCAAGATCCGAAAATCGCCATGGTTTACGTCACGACTTTGACGTTATCTTGGGCATCGCGGACAGGTGGGTTGTACCTGATGACGTCTTGTTCTACAATGAGTCGAACAGATCATCTATCGTGTGAATGTTTTTCTGGTATAGAATAAGCGACCCGTGGGTTGCCGGGTCGCCGAGAGGTATTATGGGAAATCTACGCGTTCAAATGATGCTCGGAATCATGGGGTTCAGGTTATTGGTTCTCGGCTTGGTAGTGGTATTCCTCGTAGCGGCACCGCGACTGCTGACCCCAGATTTGGTGGTAATGCTCGTGGGCTACGGACTACTGCTGATGATGGCACATGTAATATGGTGGAAACGCTCTTCGCTTCGTTCGTTGATGCAGTGCACCATATGGGTGCTCGATTCGGTTTTGGCTTGCGTGATGCTCATCGTGTTCGGTAGGCCTAATTCCGCTGCACCCGCTCTTCTACCAGCACTGGCCTACGAAGAAGAGGCTTATTGGCCGGGGCTTGGAGGAATGTTGGGAGGAATCGTAGCTGACCTTGTCATTATTCTAGCATGGTGGGTTAGAAAGTGGGCACTTCGACCTGCACTGTCCGATTCGGCACTGCTATTTTGGATCGGGGCTTTGACGGTCTTGATTGCGTTTCCGCTCGGTATATTGGCGTTTCGTCGCGGTGTAAACCTAACGTCAGGGGTGTACGCCTTGTCGGCCCAGCCTGGGGTGTCACTCGCTCACAACCAGACGCTGTCCCCCCGTGAACAGGAAATTTTGGTTTACTTACGGTCCGATGCATCGTTCGCCGAGATTGCAGACGCGCTTGTGGTCGATGTGGGTACCATAAAATCTCATGCCTCACGAATCTATAAGAAATTCGGCGTTCATAGTCGACGCGAACTTATCGATATTTCGAATACCCGCGATCAAGTGCCGTAACTCGCCGCACATCGCTTGCGTCAAACGGCGCGGCTGTGGAATGATCGCGCGAGGGGGTTGGTGGAAATGTTCGTTGTGGTGGATTGGGAGGACCGGCGACCGGCATATCTCCAGATCCGCGATCAGGTTGTGGAGGGGATTGCTCAGGGCGGTCTCAAACCGGGCGATCGATTGCCGTCTGTCCGACGCTTGGCCTCGCAATTGGGGCTTAATCTCCATACCGTGCATAAAGCCTTCGAGCTTTTGCAACAGGAGGAATTCATACGGTTGACCCCCCGGTCCGGTGCTGTCGTCTGCCCCCGCACCTTAGCCAGTGACGAAACCGCCGCCACCCTCTATAACCAGATCAGGCCATTACTGGCTGAACATTGGGTGCGAGGCTTGGATACCCATGCGATTATGGATGTCGTTCAGCGGTGCCTGAACACGTTCACGTTGGCAAACGTGGCCGCCCTCTCTGAGTCGGGTAATCCTCCTACGCCGTCAAGCGCATCGCCGAACGGTGCTTAATCTCATGATTCATTTTGTGGCGACGGCGGTGGGTTTGGGTTTGCTAAGTGGATTGGTAACGGCCGCCTGGGCCGTGGCGCCGTTGATAGCACCCCCGACACTGGTCTTCGGGGTGTCGATTCCAACCGATCATCGTGGCGATCAACGGTTGACACAGGTTCGCCGCCAGTATTTGTGGCGCGTGGTGACCTTAGGTTTTGCAATTTGGCTCGTGAGCGTTCTCGCGGCCAAATTTTGGGGATTCGGATCCGGTGCGGCTGTTGGGATTACCGGAGCGGCGTTCGGAGGATTCGTTAGCAGCGCCATGGCCCATCGGGCGATTGGCGCGATCTGTGACACTGGGCACTGGCATCCCAGTCGTCCGACTCGTATTGCTGCGTGGATTGGTCCGACCAATAGGAGCACTAAAGCCGAAACATGGGGGCATCTACTTGCGACCGGTGGTTTTCTTATCGCTACGATAGCGGCGAGCATCGCCGATTATTCGCAGATGCCCCGCATCCTTCCGCTACATTACAGCCTTTGGGGCAAGCCACTCGTATGGACGCCAAAGACCCCGGCTGTCGTCGCGTGGCTGACGCTGCTTCCCGTAGTGTCTACGCTCGTTCTGGTCATCGCGGGCCATCACCTCGCTCACGTCCGACGCCATCTTGACCCGGACCAGCTCGGAGCCAGTAACGAACGGCAGCAGGTTTTTGTCCTGCGTAACCAGCGGCTGTTGGCGTGGATGGGGTTGTTTGTGGCTTATTCTGGATGGCTGAACGACTATCGTCGCTGGCATCTATTATCGATGTCGCCAACCTTAGCTACGGCGCTATGGCTGATCCCGCTTGGAGCACTGATTGTCTATTCGGCCATTCTCATGGTTGCTACCGGCCAATTCGGAAGCCGTTCCAGTGGACTACGTGGCCCAGACAACGCGTACCGCGAGGACGACCGTCATTGGGTTGCAGGCCAATTCTACATGAATGCTGCCGACCCGGCGCTCTTAGTCCCCAAGCGTTTCGGATACGGGTACACCTTCAATTGGGGCCGTTCAGAGATTTGGCTCTGTGTTGTTGTCCTCCTGACGGCGTATCTGTGGATTCGCCCGTAATCCGGTTGTCAACCTGGTTTAATGAGTTGTTGCCTGAGGCACACAAGGATTCAACCGCTGGTTCGCGTTTTTGCGCTTTCCTTTTCCTGCCAACAATGGTCTAGTTTTATCAAGCCATTTCTGCGACCTTTGGGCGGCAGCGTCGTGAGACATCTCGCAGAATCAGGCCTGTCGCTAGTCCGTCTGGGAGTTTAAAGGAGGATATCATGGCAGATCTCTACCGTCTCGAAAGCCACGACAAGATCCGAATCTATGGAATACCGGCTAGTCTCGGCAACTCGCACGCCAGTGCGTCCTACGAACCGGCATTACCTATTCGCTGGAGTGATTACGCCGACCAATACGCCGCGAAACTGTGTGATCCCCGGCCAGCGGACTGGGTCCATGCAACCGCGCAAAACACTTCGCTGGCGGTGCAGATATTCGGGGCCCTGGCCGATGAACAGGTGCAACAGTCCGCGGCGTGCCGCGATGTCGCAGGATTCCTGGAGCACTTAGACCGGCATGGATTGCGGATGCCCAGTGCCGACAAAATTCGTGCGCTGGTGCGGGAGGCCGCACCGGAATCAGTATATACCAAGGTTGAAGTTGTTGTGCTAGCCGTCGTCGCCGCAGCGGTCACCCTGTTGGCGCTCGTAGAAATCGATGCTAAGCCCGAGCCGGTCACCGACGAACTCAAAGCGATATACAACATTGCCTATGCCGTAGGTGGCCTAGCCTTCGCCAAGATGGTCGACAAGCACCTGACTCAGCAATTCTTGCGACAGATCGGGAATGTCGTTGCCGCAATGCCCAACGTCGGGTGACAACCATGGAGACAACGATCACAGCTTTATTCGGGCCTTCTACGCTGACGATTCTGGGAACGTACCAATGCACAGCGGCTTGTAAAGAATGCTGCTTTGAGTGTCATCCCGGATTATCGGAACGGCTGAGCGGCGATGAAATTCTGGCCGCTATCGACCAGGCGAACGACTTCGGTACAATCAAGGTGGTCGTGTTCTCGGGTGGCGAATGTTTTTTGTTGGGAGACGATTTGGTGCGTGCGGTCCACCGCGCGCACCAATATGGATTTCATGTTCGCTGCGTGAGTAACGGCTACTGGGCGACGTCGCCCAAGGCGGCGCAAAGCCGCCTTGGGCCATTGGTTGAGAGTGGACTTACGGAACTCAACATCTCTACCGGGGACGACCATCAGGAATTCGTTCCGTTCGAACGCGTCGTGGAAGGGGCCTTGGCGGCTGTCGAATTAGGAGTGCGTGCCACGATCGTCGTCGAAGGGCACCAAGATTCCACCTTCAAGATGGCACAAGCTCGCTCCCATCCACGTCTTAAGCCCCACATCGATAGTGGACGTCTGCGGGTCATCAGCAACATTTGGATTCCCTTTTACGAGGACTCCAACATACAGCACGATAATGGCCTCTCACGGGATCCAGGGGCACGGTCTGACGTCACCGGTTGTGATAACATTCTCGACAACTTGGTTCTGACGCCCTCGGGACTCGCCGCTTCGTGTTGTGGGCTGACCATGGAGCATATTCCCGAGATGAAGATCGGTCGGTGGGACGAGACACCCCTCACCGTTCTTTACCAGAAGCAACTATCCGATTTTCTAAAAATCTGGATCCATACCGACGGTCCCGAACACATCATGGCCTGGGCGCGAGCACAGGACGCAGATGGCGTGCCGCTGACGTATGGGGTGCATCCCTGCGAAACCTGTGCGCTCATCCATCGGAACACGCGGGTCCGGGAGTTGCTCGTCACCCACTATGACTCCTTGGTACCAGAGGTTATGCACCGATATTTTGCCAAGAAGGCCTTGGAACGATACATGCGCCGTTTGCCTGAACCCGCGTCAACCGAATAGCCTCATCCACTCTCTCTGTGCTAGACTCACTGTAACAGATTCGTTTAAAGAGGCTGGTCTGGTCTGGAGGTATAGGTATGGCAAACGGTAGCAGAAGAGGACCTCAACGGCGCAAGTTGCTAGTGCCCAAAGCGCATGGCATTGGTTGGGATTTTAACTGGCGTAATCCATGGAGTTATGTGGTGTTCGCGGCGGTTATCGCAGCGGCCGTTGTTGCCACCAAGGTGTTCCATATATGACGGAGCCCCACACCGTAGCCCTGGAAGTCCGGGACCTCGCGGTAGGTTACCACGAGGCCCCGATCTTAACACACGTTACCGCCAGATGGGCGCTCGGGGTCCATCTCCTGCTGGGGGCCAATGGCTCGGGTAAGAGCACGTTCCTTCGCACACTAGCTGGGGTAATCCCCCCCCTAGAGGGCACCGCCTGCATTGTTGGAGGGGACCCTTGGCGCACTCCGCGACTTAAGCGACAAATTGGCTATTTGGCTCATCAAAACGGTTGGGTCCCACGGTTAACGGTATACCAGCACCTGGATTTTTGGGCGAGGGTTCATGGCCTGACGGCTAGTGATCGGGCGAGCCGGATTGGATTCGTCACGGAGACCTATCAGTTGCAAGATTTCGTCCACAAGCCTGTCAGCCATCTCAGTCAGGGGCAGCTTCAGCGGGCACGCCTGGGTGCCGTGCTGTTGCCAGACCCCAGGGTATTGTTACTAGACGAGCCGACCGCAGGGCTTGACGAAGAGACGCGTGAGCATATCTTCGCATTGCTCATGCGTGAGCGCTCGCGGCGCATCGTATTGCTGTCCACCCATATTCCCCACGATGTCGCGGTGCCGGTGGACAGCGTTGCCCGCGTCGCGTCTGGCACGATTGGGATGGACGCGAACCCGGACAACGAGGGTGAACCCTTCTAGAGGATACGGTAAACGGTGGAGGTATGCCCATGCTAAATGAGCGGTACATTGGTCGTCAATTCTTTGGTGCTCTCTGGCGTATTACCTGGCAAGAAATCGGCGGACGTTTTTGGGTTTATCCCACGGTAATGGTCGCAGTGATTGTGTTTGCTACCGTGATGACGTATGTCTCCCCGAATTCACTGAGTTCCGGTACGGTACCCCTGTTGCGGGCGTGGTCTCGGCACGTGGTGACGGTTGGCTCGACCCGCTGGGTACTGGCGGACCTGATGTTGATGGGGGTGGGTCCCTACCTGGTCGGCGTGGCGACGGCCCTGAGCGGCGCGATGAACACGCTCGGGCTATTCGCCGAGAAAACAATGACAGCACGTCTTGAGTGGTTTCTCAGCGCCCCGATTTCTACCGGTGAGTTCCTCTTAAGCGTACTCGGTACAGCCTTGGGATTAACCCTTGCGAGCTGGGGGATATTGGCCACAGTCCTCGCAATGTTCGTTCTGATTTTAAGCCAACTGAACGCATTGGTTGTACAAGTTCCGGCGTCATGGTGGGTTCTCATCAGCCTGATGCCCCTGACACTGGGGCTTTGGTCATCTCTAATTGCTCTACCGCTGGGCATCTTATTCCCCGGATTGTCGCGGCTTCGCACGGGTAGTGGGAATATCCTTCAACTGCTCGCGGTGCTTCCCGCCATTAGCGCTCTGGTGTGGGGCACAACCCAAACGCACACGTCCCTGGGGCATGTTGCTTGGATCGTCAGTGGTCTATCCCTAATAGCTACTGTGGTCACGTTGGTGGTCATTTTAAGGGTATTTAAGACCCGTACCATCTTTCTTCGACAGGAGTAACGCAGTACTGATGAGGAATTACGGATGAACGGTGAGAGGTCTTCCCGCCAATGGTTGTCGTATCGTACGATGTGGGCCCTTATTGTCGGCGCGCAGACATGGACAATTGTCTTCATTAGCATTGGCTTTGCTTTGGTGTTAGCGTTCACCCAGGCTGCCGGGCCTCTCCTTACTCAATATCTCATCGACCATGTCTTGTTACCCAAGCATGTTTCTGATTTGGTGGTCATCGGATGGGCCATAGTAGGCATTGGCGCGATGCAGATTGGTGCGTCCGTGGGGCAAGTGATGGTGCTGGAACGCATTATCCAACGTCAGGTTCGCCGACTTCGGTCAGAATGGGTTTGGGCGCGCTTAACCCGCACTGATAGCGATCCCTCCGCCAACCCAGACGCGGCTCCCATGACAAGTCGACTGCTGGCGGATCTCAATGCGTTGGCGCATGTCACGGTAACCATCATTATGACCGTTCCTGGGCACGTTCTTTGGGTGGCGTTAGTGGGGGCTTTGATGGTACACCAAAGTGCGGGGCTGACCGGGGTTGCGTTGGGCCTGGTCCCTGCGGTGGTGGCGGCGGAGTGGTGGCTTGCGCGCCTTCAGGGTCGTTGGACGATTCGATGGCAGACGGATATGGCGGCCGCAACCGCCACCGTACTCGAAACCTTCCAGCTTGAGCGCATCTCGAGGGCGTTGGCAGCGCCTCAGTACGCTTTACGGCGCAGTGCTGCATCGCTCGACCGGCTCGAGATTGACGCGGTGCGTCGAGCGACCTGGCTTGGTCTCGGGCAAGCTTTGTCAACCCTCTTGAGTTTCCTGGGCCCACTGATGCTGCTCGTCTACGGTAGCCTTATGGTGTTGCGGGGCACGCTATCTCTCGGAGCATTAATTGCTTTCTATGCCTTCGCGATGCAAGTCTACATACCGATCCGAGGTCTTCTACGAACACCGTCATACCTTAACCGCATGCAAGCTCTGGCCGCAGGCCTTCAAGCAAATTTCGGGAATCCGGCCGAGGTTCAGGCACTCGTGCAGCCCCAACGACTTCTCGGCCCACTCCAGGCCCCGCAAGTAACGCTGCGCAATGTCTCGTTAGTCGCCGGGCAACCCGCACATGTAGTGGTTGACGGATTGAGCATGCGGCTTAAACGTGATGATCGGCTTTGGATACGGGGACCGAATGGGGTCGGAAAATCCTATCTTCTCAACGTTATTGGTGGGCTCACAGTTCCGTGTGGGGGAAGGGTTGAGATCAAAGGCACGGTAGGTTGGTCGTTGCATCCACCCCAGATTAGCGACGATACCCTTTGGAACAATATCGTATGGGGCAGGCCTAGGATTAATATGCAAAAAGCTGAACATATCTTGGACACGCTGGGCCGCGGCCTCGGTCAATGGTCTGATGGCTGGGAAACGAGACTGGATCCAAAGTCGGGAGCTGTCTCCGATGGTACAAAACAGGTCGTGGCATTGACCCGAGCCCTTGCGGCCGAACCCACAATTGTGCTATTGGATGAGCCGTTTGTGTATCTGGATACCATCGCGGTACACGGCCTCATGACGTTGATGGTGTCGTGGAATGGTATCCTTGTGTTCTGCCACCACGGCCAATTGCCAGCGGAGATTCTTTCGGTAACATCCGTATTGGACTTGCCACACATAGCTCAGGCAGCCGAAGATTTGTGCGTAAGCCACCCAATTGTGGGGAAGAATTAGCAAAGATAGCGTGAGCATCGCGGATAGGGCGCTGCACGCCAACGCCTGTGCCACATGCGGTCTTCACACATGGTAAGGCGTGCCTCCTGAATGAGACGAAAAAAGAAATTCCCCCCGTCATTCTCAATCTTGGGTACCGCACGCCATTACGAATGAGGCGGAACTCGCATCAAGGACTTCCTCCGGCGAAGGCTGAACCCTAGGGCCTGAAGTATCGCGGGTTTCGTCACATATCGTACCTCTCCGTAGCGGCGGGCAGTTTTCTTCTATTGGTGGCTCTGGCCATGACGGCTAAGATGCCCGACGCCAATATGGCACCGTTTTTGACATCATGTGGCCATGGCGCGGGGGTCGCCCCCTCGAGCCCACGGTCGGAATTTAGAGGAAGGCCTCCCTACGAGAACTTATCCACGACCGTGCTTTATCGAGTTATGAAAAACCCTTAACACATAGGAAACGTCCCGACCGAATTGGCTCGAGTCCTACCGATGTAATCGGTTGCCGAGCGCGTCTCATGCAAAATACCACGATAATCGCTGAAAATCTACGTGAGGAAAATCTACGAAGCCTGGGACAACCTCTGCGGAAGGCCGGCTTAAATTTGGCCGAACGGACTTCGGGGAAGTACAAAGGCCACATCAAGCTCGCGAAGCGCGGC
>NZ_JABBVZ010000102.1 GCF_012933365.1 Sulfobacillus harzensis
CGAAGTCATAGCGATTCCTCCTGACGGTTGAATGATGGATGGTACCTCTATTCAACCAAACACGGACAGGAATCGCTGCCGCAAATTCCACGAAATTCGGGACTATCTCATCCCACCGATTTGCTGCCAATTGGGCAAGTGGCCGAGGTACCAATTGGCAATGGCTCGGTCGATCGCCATTAAGGCTTGCGCTGGTTTGTAGATGTGGTGGCCACGCGAAGGTGCATTGATGATTTCGTCATACGCTGCGACGGCCTCTTGAAACCGGCCTAAGGTGCTGAGAATGATCGTCCGCGTGATCATGACTCGTCGGCGTGCACTGTAATCCTCGGCGAGATAGATTAACAATTGGTCGAGATAGGCCAGTGCGTCCTGGTACGCTTCCTGGGCCACCGCCTGCCGGGCCCGGCGTTCGAACTCCTCTGTCCGGGCGATGCCGGATGTTTGGACCAAGGGAGCCAAATCACTCACCAGCGTTTCGATTTGCCAAACCCGTTGATGATTCCCCATAAGATCGGCTTGCCGCGATGCACTCCGCGCCACCTCATAGACATCGTCAATGTGACCCAATGCTGCTAACTTCATGGCACGTTGCAGCCCACCCAAGATGTCCCACAACTGCGCATGGCCGATGTGATACTTGCGACTCCACTTCAACCGAACCGACTTCTGTCCTACCACCTACTGTCACACCTCTTTGCGTTGCTAACCCTAAAATGGGGAACCTTCCAAAAGATCCGCCCCTGATCATACCGCATTCCCATGGCAGTCGAAACGATTTACCGGCAATAGGGTTCCGGCATGCTTGCCAATCAGCAGCCACGACTGTGCCATAGGTGGCGATCTTTTTTAGCGACATGGGCATCGTTCGATGAAGATCGGCGGCGCTAGTCCACGGCGTGGCCTAGATGGGCCTGTCCTTCAGCGTCTTTGTCGGATCAATTGAGGCGACTTACCTTCGCTTATTTAAGGTGCCGTCGCGGAATCCGCTTAATGCGTACGAAGCGTTAAGGGAGCTATTGCGATGCAGTGCGGAGCGTTCGCGTCCACATACGAGCACGGTATGAGTCATTTTTTAGAAATTGAGTTTTCAGATATTCGCTCAAACGGGCGAAGGAGGCAGATTCATGAAACTGACAGGCAAACTGTCGATCGTCTCTGGCGCATTGGCAGCAGCTGTAGCGGTCCAGGCTGTGTTAATTGTGTCCCATGCTCGCACCTCGTTGAGTGACACCCATCGCGTTGCAAATCGCGATAGTGTGTTCAACAACACCGTCCTCAAGCTCGAGAGCGACTTTTATGGGTATGACGACCAGATGAATATGTATGTCCTGGTAGCCCAACGCGGCCAAACGGGGTTGGCGAACACCACCTATCAACAGGCGCAGCAATTTCGGCAACAATTCCAGGCCGGCCTCTCCAAAGCTCAGGGTCTGGCGTCCACCGGGCGCGCAACAGCTTTGCTGAGCGAAGTTTCTCAACAGATGGCCGCCTACAATCAGGATGCGACGCAGGTGCGCAACGACCTGCTCAATCATCGGGTGTCGGCGGCCGTGGCCATGCAAACCACCGGCAATAACGCGCCGTCCAACGCCATTATGTCGTTGTTAAGCAAGTTGACAGCAGCAGGCCAAGCACAATTGGATAGTCGATTGCTGGCGGTAGACACCAGTCAGAACAGTAGCATCACCTGGGCCTGGGTTACCGCGGTAGCCGTGATTCTGTTCTTGGTATTGGTGCTGTTTTTGGTCGAATGGTCCGCGATTCGGCCGCTGCGGCAATTGAAGGAAGTCGCTGAGCATCTTGCCGAGGGCAATGTCCAGGATGAAGTGCGCATGAACTCTGCGGACGAGCTGGGCGATCTGGCCCGCGCGTTTAGACAGATGATGACGTATCTGACGGATGCGGGGGCGGTGGCCCAAGCGATTTCCCAGGGCGACCTTACTGTGTCCCCCACAGCGCAGGGGCCCGACGATGTATTGGGCCAATCTCTCGTAGCGATGCATAGCCAGCTTCGCGACCTTATTAACGCCTTGCAAGCGGCAGGCAAGGATGTCGACGGCAGTGCGAACGAGTTGACGCACGTAATTAGTCAGACCACGGAAGCGACCCGTCAAATTGCCACCGCCATCGCCCAGACGGCCCAAGCAACGGGTGAATCGTCGCAGGGCCTGCAGCAAATTACGTCGGCGATGCAGGAGTTCAAGACGGCGGTAGACCAGGTCAGTCAAGGGACTGCGCGGCAAGCGGAACAAGTGGATCACGGTGAGGTAGCGCTGGCATCCATGAAGGAAGCCCAGTCCTTGGTGCACGAGACGACAGTGCGCATGGAACAATTGGCGGTTCAGTCGCGCGATACTGCGCAGCAAGGACGAATGCAGGTCGAACAGACGTTGGCGGCCATTGCCCGTATTGCCGAGGTCGCCCAACTCCAAGCTGAGTCAGTAAATCGCCTGGGCCGGCACTCGGAGCAAATCGGAGCCATCGCGGGGACCATAGCGGACATTGCCTCGCAGACCAATCTGTTGGCGCTGAACGCGAACATCGAGGCGGCACGCGCTGGCGAACACGGGCGTGGGTTTGCCGTCGTCGCCGACGAAGTCCGCAAGCTGGCGGAGCAGTCTTCACAGGAAGCCAAGAATGTGAGTGACATTATCCATACCATTCAGGAAACGGTGCAACTGTCACTGGAATTGATGGAGAAATCCAATCAAGAGGTCACCACTGGCCAGACGCTGGCGCGCGAGACCAGTACAGCAATCGGCGAAATGGACGATGCCGTATCCCAGGTAGCTGACCAGATCGGTGCGATGTCCCAAACGGTGAGTGCGTTGGAGAAACAAAGTCTGGGCGTGGACCAGGGGATGCGGGAAATTGCACGTATCGCTCAGGAAAACGCCGCCGCCACCCAACAAATGTCGGCCTCGTTGGTGGGCATTACCGATACGGTGGAAGGCCTCGCGGCGATTTCAGAAGAAACCGCAGCAGCGACCGAAGAGGTGTCCACGACGAGCGAACACGTGGCCGAGTCCACCCGTTCCCTGTCCACCAAAGCCGACGTACTCAGTCAAGTGGTCGAACGGTTGAATCGCGTCGTGTCGCGATATCAGTTGTAAATGATGTCGGAGGGGTGGATGGGATGGAAAGCCAATTGTTGACCGTCAAAATTGGGCCATACTTGTGGGGCGCACCGGTGACGCATGTGACCGAGATTCTGGCGTCTCCTGGTGTGACCCCCATTCCTCAGACCCCGCCCGCTATTGCGGGTGTGGCCGTGATTCGCGGACAGGCGCTAACGGTACTAACTCTCCGTCCGATGCTGAACCTCGCGTCGGACGCCGTGGGTATGGCCTTGCGCTGGGGCAGCCAGCGCGGGAGTTTCCTGGTGGCCGTGGATCAGGTGGAAGGTTTATGGGCTCCGACCGAACCCATGCACGAGGAGCGATGGAGTGGTTTGGTGTCCCCCGCCGTGGCGCCACTGGTCAAGGCTGCGTATCGATGGGATTCGGAATGGCTGTGGGAGTGGATTGCCGACATGCCGGACCGTTTGCATGCAGGACTCCTCACGGATCCGATGCTTGCCGATCGGTAAATAAATCATAAGCGAGCAATGCTTGAGGAGGCCGCCGCCTGATGCGATTTGTTGACGTGCAGTGGGATACCGCAGAGGAACGTACCCTCTTTATCGAAGAAGCGACGGAATTGTTAAATACCCTGGAATCGGGTGCGCTGGAACCGCAACCGCCGATGGATGCGATGTTTCGTGCGGCGCATACGCTGAAAGGGTCGGGTGGCATGTTGGGCCTCACGGAGTGGGTGGATCGAGCGCATCGCATGGAAGATGCGCTTGACCGCCGCATTCATCCGGATTGGCAGTGGACCTCGGCTCTGCAACAATTGGTCCTGGACGCTGTGGATGCCTTTCGTGCGGAACTCGCGGGCCGAACCGAGGCCACGACCGTCGCGGATGATCAACCTGTCTGGGAACTGACGTGGGATGCCGCTTGCCCCATGCCGGGTGTGCGTGCGTACCAAGCATGGCTCGCCGTGAATACGGCCGTTCCCGGTACGCAGTCGGACCCCCCGGAGGAAGCCCTGGCCCAGTGGTCAGGTACGCAAAGTTATCTGCTCCTGCCCAGTTCCGCAGTGGATGCCGCAGTGGTTCAAGAGGCCTTAAGCAGCGTCGATGATCTCGTTTCGGCCAAACCGGTCGAGCGGATGCCAAGCACCGGGCCACAGGCATTGGACGAGTCACCGGCCGAGGAAGTGGTTGGTCGGTCCGAACGGCGCGACGCGACCTTGCGGATTAATGCGGACGTGTTGGAAGCTATTCTTGAGGGACTGGGCGAACTGCTGTTGGATCACGGACAAGTGCTGCATCTCTGGCAAGGGACAGACAACTCGGCAGTACGATCGGTGCTCAATCACTTACGCCGACGCACCTTGGACCTCCAAGACTTGACGCTGCACGCGCGCATGTTGCCCTTGGACACCCTGTTTCGCCAATATCCCCGGGCGATCCATGATCTCGCCCAGAAGCTCAACAAAAAGATCCAGTTGCAGACGGCTGGCGGCGAAACGGAATTAGATCGCGTCGTCATGGACCGGTTGCATGAACCGCTTTTGCACCTGTTGAGAAATTCCTGCGACCATGGCATCGAAAGTCCGGAGGAACGGTTGCAGCGTGGCAAGTCCGAAACGGGGACGATTCGTTTGACGGCGTTCACCGCCCAGGGGCATGTGCATGTGCAACTGCAAGATGACGGGGCCGGGATCAACTGGGAAAAGTTGCGGCAAAAAGCCGTGAGCCAGGGGTGGATGGATCCCGAAACCGCCCAGACCGCGTCGGAAGACCAATTGTCCGAGTTGCTCTTTCGCCCCGGCATTTCCACGGCCGATACCGTAACCGATATTTCAGGCCGCGGCGTGGGCTTGGATGCCGTACGAGCGTTTCTAGACGACATTCATGGTGGCATCCGCGTCGATAGTCAACGCGGAGAAGGCACTACGTTCCACATTGAATTGCCCATGACGATGGCGATTATGACAGCGCTCATTGTGGAGGTGGGGCCGTGGACGCTGGGATTCCCAATTGCGGCGGTCGAGCGCATTGAAGAATTGAAGCGTTCCGTCCTGGGATCCGCGCTAGGGCAGCGTGCTGCTCAGGATGCTGACGCTCCGTTGCCGGTCTATTCCCTGGCCGATATCCTCGGCGCACCCGAAGGTCAATCAGAGCAATATCTGGTACGGGTCCAGGACGGTCGAACCCGGGCGGGCCTGGCGGTCGGCCGAGTGTTGGGCCAACAAGAAGTGGTCATCAAATCCGTTGCCGGCCTCGTGGGGATTACGCCGTGGCTGAGTGGCGTCGCCTTGCTGGGGGATGGCCGATTGGCGTTGATGGCCGATGTTCGGCGATTGGTGCCGGCCGGCGGATCCCTTGCGGAAGACCGGTTGGGCGTCGACGAAGGGATCTTAAAAGCGGGATCGAACGAGATGGAATTACTGGTGTTCCGCATGAGCGACGGACAGCGCTACGGCATCAATGTGTATAAGACACGCGAGGTGCTGTCCCAAGCCGAGGTGACGCGGACACCCGGTCAGCATGCGTGGATCGATGGCTTTTTGCAACTGCGTGAACAAGCCATGCCGGTCATTAATTTGCATCGGGCGTTATGCATGGGCGTCCCTGAACAAGTCACGATCCTCATCACGGAATTTAATCAAACCGTGCAAGCGTTTTCCGTCGAGCGCGTCGAATCGATGGTTCGTGTCCGCTGGGATCAAGTGCAGACATCGCCAGAGGCTCTCAACGCCGGGGAGTTCCGCCTATTGACCGGGTTCGTGGACCATGCGGATTTGGGAAAAATCCAGTTGATTGACTTCGAGCAAATTCTGTCTCAAGTGGCGCCGGCCCCGGTGTATGAAGAGCCCTCCCCTCCCCTTCCCGCGTTGCGCGACAAAGTTGTGTGGATCGCGGACGATTCGGCGGTGGCGCGGCATCAGATTCACAAGACGTTGGAATCGCTGGGGCTGCGATACCGATCCTTTTTGGACGGTCAGGCCCTCTGGGATGCCGTCGAAACAAGCACGGATCTTCCAGATCTCTTTATTCTCGATGTTGAGATGCCGCGCCTAGATGGGTACGCGCTCACCGCCGCGCTGAAAAACGATGTCCGAACCCGGCATGTGCCGGTGATGTTGCATACGTCTTTGTCGGGATATTGGCACGCGGATCGTGCGGCGCAATTGAGTGCGGATGCGATCTTGACCAAGTTTGAGCCGATGCGGTTGGCGCAAACCGTGCGCGACTGTTTAATGCGGGTTGATCCCTTCGAAATTCACCCTGAGGAGGACTCCAATGCGAATTCTAATCGCGGATGATGCGGCGTTTATGCGTTCACGCCTCCGCAAGATGCTCGAGCAAGCGGGACATACGGTGATCGAAGCGGCCAGTGGGGCGCAGGCGGTTGCGCTATATGGCGAACATCATCCGGACGGCGTGCTCATGGACATCACCATGCCGGATATGGACGGGATTGCGGCCACTCAGGCGATTTGTCAAACCGATCCGACCGCACGGATTGTCATGGTCTCGGCGTTAGGGCAACAGGCCATGATGGTAGCGGCCTTGCAAGCCGGTGCCAAGGATTTTGTTGTCAAGCCGTATGAGCCAGACCGCATTATGCAGGTGTTGGCCAAATGGTTTTAGGATACCAGCAGGAAGGGCTCATGGCGGAAGCGGATGGAGGCGTCGGGTGGATATTCGAGAGCTTTTAACCGTCTGGCAACAAGCGTCGGGCCCTGCGTTGATGCATGCGGGGGCCACCCTCAAAAAATTCAGTGGGTTGGATTTTGTGGTCAAGGACAGCCACGTCGCGATTGCCACGTGGTCAACGGCTGTGATCCAAATTCAGCAATCTTTCACCAATCCGTTTTATGGCGTGTACGTGGAGGCGACCGGACTTCTTCCCTCCACCATCATTCTGGGCTTTTCGCCGTTGAATGCCCAGCGACTGGTAAGCGCCTTAATGGAGGAGGAGGTGGAATTACCCTTGAATGACATGGGATTGTCCGCATTGCAAGAGGTCGGCAATATTGTCGGGACGGCATATTTAAACGTGTTCTCGGACTTGTTGGGGACCGTATGGGAACCGAAACTCCCCCAAGGAGGTTTAACCTCGCCGGACGAGTTCGTGCACCAGATGACATCCGCAGCCCTCGTGCTGTTGGCCGAAGCGTTGTTCGAAGTGCCGAGCGAAGGAGTCCTGGGGCGCATGCTGGTCATTCCGGCGTTTCCCGAATAGCCCAACGTAAGGGCATCAATCGAAACCGACTAGGTAGGTGACTCATGAGCCCTTCAACGCCGTTTCGGGTAGTAATCGTAGACGATTCCGCGTTTTTTGCAATGCGATTGGCCAATCGCATGACCCAGCGAGGCTGGGAAGTGTCAGCACGGTTGTCGTCAGGGCTTGCCGCCGTTCATGAGATTCCGCATCTCAACCCGGACTTGGTCGTGATGGATCTCGTGATGCCGGGAATGAACGGGATTGCCACACTTCAGGTGTTGCGGAAAACATGGCAGGGTCCCATCGTAATGATGTCCGCGTATTCGGACGAAGCCATGCGCAATACGTGGCTTGCATTGGATGCGGGCGCGCAGGATTTTGTTGCCAAGCCCGGGCCAGGCCAGTCTCTGGACGATATGTTGGACCACCTAGTATCGTACCGCGAAGACGAGCGTCCCCGAGGGGAACCGGTCGTTGGACGCTCGTCATTGTGTCGCGCCGGGGTTCGGAATCGCAAGGTGCGGGCAGTAGTGATTGGCGCCTCAACGGGCGGGCCCAAGGCCGTGTCCCTGTTGTGTGCTGCTATTAAGGAAACGCCCCGGGTTCCCATTTTTATCGTGCAGCACATGCCGGCGGGGTTTACGCGGTCATTTGCGGAACGCCTGGCCGGGGTGTTGGGATCGCCGGTCTTCGAAGCGGCGCCGGATGGAACACGGATGCCTCTCAAGACAGCCCCTGTCGTGGTTGCGGCGGGTGGATTTCACCTCCGTGTGTCGGCAACAGAATGTTGGGCTGAACCGGGCGATCGCCGAAACGGCGTCATCCCATCCGTGGATGTGACGCTCGTCGACGTGGCGACTGCCTTTGGTGCTGAAAGTGCGGCGGTCATCGTCACCGGGATGGGTTCCGACGGGGCCGAGGGTGCGCGTGCTGTGAGGCAGGCGGGAGGCACTGTGGTCGTTGAATCCAAGGAGTCAGCATTAGTTTGGGGGATGCCTGGCGTGGTGGCGGAACGTGGCGATGCCGACGCGATTTGGCCTCTACCCGAAATTGGCCATTGGCTAAGTCAGGTGGTGACGCGTAATCATGGCAGTTGAAGATGAAACCTGGAATAAGATCGTTCGTGCGTTGGCCCCATTCGGGCTTGATCTCTCAGTTTACAAACCGGGGCAAATTAAGCGGCGCCTTGAAACGTTTTTGAACCAAGAGGGCTTCGCGACCGTCGATGCGCTGACGCGGGCACTGACCCAATCGCCTGACCTGTATCGGAAGTTGCACGGTCACTTGACGATTCACGTGACGGAATTCTTTCGGGATCGCCCCTATTGGCTGCAACTGCGCTCGGTCATTTCCCACGAGCGGCTTCAGGTTCCATGGGCGGTCTGGTCGGCCGGATGTTCGTGGGGAGCGGAGCCGGTGACCGCAGCCCTCATCTTTGAAGATATGGGGCAACCTTATAGTATTTTGGCCACGGACAGCGATGGAGACATCTTGACGACCGCACGGACAGGTCGGTATCTGGATGAGCAATATCGAAAGGTTCCCCCACCCTATGGTCGTTTTTTTGAGCGCGATGGTGACGCCTGGCGGCTTGTCGGATTGTCCCACGGTACGATTACCTATCGGCAGCACAATTTAACCGCCGAGTTCCCCCCGCAGCAATACAACGTCGTGGTCTGCCGGAATGTCCTTATTTATTTTGAGCCTGCAGTGCGTCTGCGTGTCCTCCGAGCTTTTGCGGATGCTCTGACCCCCCGAGGCTTGTTGTTCCTTGGTGTAACGGAGACGTTTTTGGAATATGCTGACCTTGGATTTCGGATGATTTCCCCGTCGCTGTACCAAAAGGCGGATTGAATCATCGGGTTCGTCGGGACATCCTTGAACAAAGCAGGTGTCCGTGACGGTGTGCAGACAACGATTCGTCATTCCGTCGCTACTGACGCACGCGATGAGCCGCGAATTCGGCAACGATTCTGCCCCTACTTCAGGCGCAAGATTCTCCGCGCACTCTTTCGCACTTGGTGTGTTCCGACTCGCGGCCACGTCCTAAGGTGGACGGAGGCCCGGTGTTTTGCTCCGTCTCAGGAGTTGGAACGTGACCTTTCGCGTGATGCCGTATAAACACGACGCGTCCAATCCTCCCTTTGGGGTCAGAATGGTGAGGATTTTGGTGAGCGTTGAACGAAACTAATCGAAAAAGGGGACACAAATCATGAACAATTCCTTGCCGTTACCGCTTGTATCCGTTGTTATACCCTCGTATAACTCCGAACAATTTGTCGATGCCGCGTTATCTTCTGCCGCAAGCCAAACATGGCCCAAGCTTGAAGTGGTCGTTGTCGACGATGGGTCCACTGATGGGACTTCGAAACACTATGCGAAATACGACCAACTCCCGAACTGGCGGATATATCGATTGCCCAGAAATCGCGGTGCACGGTTCGCCTATAATTTCGGCCTCATGCATGTTCGGGGCGAATACATGATGTTTTTAGATGCAGACGACATTCTCTTTCCTGAGTATGTGGAAGCCACCATGTTCAAAATACTCGCTGACAAAGCTGACATGGGCTTTTCTAATCTGTACGTCATGGAGGGTCACACTCCGACGGACAAAACGTGTTACGGAAAGCCGCGTCATCCCGCCTTCGACTATGCGTTCGGTGGCCCCGAAAACGAGTTTCCACAAAGCCACCAGGCGCTGCGCGAATTAATCGTGAGATCGGCATCCATTGGTCCCCGAGCCATTTACAAAACAGAGCTGTTCTCGATGTTCGGACCCGAAGACCATCGACTGCGGATATCGCACGACTGGCTGCGCCACATCCAATTTGTCCTGGGGGGCGCCGCCTGTGTGTATAATCCAGAGCCTCTGGGCTACTATCGCGTCCACCCTAACGGCAATTCACAAAGAGATCCGGTCGCCTCGGGAGTCGATGCCCTCAAGGCCATCAACATTGTCTTGTCTGGTGAAGTCGGAGTCCTGACGGCCGAGGAGAGGAACGCGATAACTGGCTTATGGAAAAATTACCGACTGATGCTTTTTCAAGCGCTTGCCCGATCAGATATGTCTACGAGTCAAATTGTCGAATGGATTGTGCGCCAACAAATTTGATACGGAGATGTGGTCAATGTACGATGTTGCGATAATCGGGGCGGGTTTCTCTGGCGCTGTTTGTGCAGAACGGTTTGCAAGCCTCGGCAGGAAAGTTTTGGTTGTAGAAAAGCGGTTCCACGTGGGAGGAAATGCCTATGACACATTTCATCCGTCCGGCGTTTTGATTCATCCTTATGGCCCACATATTTTCCACACGAACAGCGAGTCAGTAATTTCTTATCTATCCCAGTTTACTGAGTGGCGTCCATATCAACATCGTGTATTGACGTCGGTCGATGGGCAACTGGTCCCCTTCCCGATTAATCTAAGAACGATTGAGAACGTATATGGACTGAAGTTGACCTCTGACGAAATGAAGGCATGGATTGCAAATCAAGCCGAGCCAATTCTTAACCCCATCAATGTGGAGCAAAGCATGCATGCGCGAATTGGCAAGGATCTGTATCAACGATTTTTCAAGCATTATACGGAAAAGCAGTGGGGACGGCCGGCGACGGAGCTTTTACCAACTATCACTAACCGAATCCCCTTGCGGTACAGCTATGACGATAGGTACTTCACCGATCGGTACCAGCTAATGCCTTTATACGGGTACTCCGCTCTTTTTCGTAATATGCTAAACCGACCGAACATCAGTATATTGCTTAACACGGACTGGGCGAGCGTCAAAGACCTCAAGATTCCAAAGATCATCTGTACAGGACCGATCGATGAATACTTCGATTACGTTCATGGCCATTTACCCTATCGTTCACTGCATTTTGATTTTATTGAGCACCCAGTAGATTTCGCCCAACCCGTAGCTACCGTGAACTACCCGAACGACTATGATTTCACCCGTATTACAGAGTTTAAACATATTACGGGTCAACGGATTCCGCACATCACTGTTACGGGCGTGGAGTATCCGCAGGAGTCTGGTGAACCATTTTATCCTGTGCTCACAAAAGAGAGCCAACGGACGCTAGAACACTATCAGGAAGAAGCTAAACGCATTGAGTCCCATGTTCAATTCGTGGGCCGGTTAGGCACGTTCCGCTATTACAATATGGATCAAGCTGTGGCATCTGCCCTGCAAACAGTCGACGAATGCCTAAACAGTGGCTGGTGACCTTGGCTGAATTCGGATTCGGGCGCAGAGGTTGGACTGTCCGGACAATTCTTGTGGATGGCCTTCTGTTTGGCTCTTCACCTTGTTTCAGTAACTTTAACCGGTGGTTAGATGATGTCCTGTCAAGACCAGCTATGGAGAGTCAAGCTGCCTGTTGGCATGGAAGATCGGGGCGGCAATGTAGGCA
>NZ_JABBVZ010000103.1 GCF_012933365.1 Sulfobacillus harzensis
ATGCTTTCCACCGCCGCTTGGCCCGCGTGAAACATCAGAAACAGCAACTCGCGCCAAGCCGCATCCGTCAGCACGTCAGCCCGAAAACCCCGGATCCGCGCCAAGTCATCGGTGAGGCCCCGCAGGCTTTGCTGGTGCTCCGCCACAGCGTCTTTGCCAGTGCGCGTCATCAGTAAGTAGTACCGCCGCTCGACGCTATCGCCGGTCTGCACCTGTTGCCTCACCCACCGGGCATAGTCCCCCAACACCCGCCGACGGGTGCCGGTCGCTGCGTCCGTGGCGGTGTCCAAACTCGCCAGATAACTGTCGAGGTCAACCGGGCGATAGAGGCTCAGAAGTTGCCAGGGGACCGTGAGCCCGCTGAGCGCGGCTTGGAATCCTTGAATGGCTTGCGTCCGCTCGCGTTCGGATTTCAGGGCCAGACTGAATGGGGAAATTTGAATCCCGGCCACGACCCCGCCATCAGGGCGAAAAAGGCAGCCCTCATGCAAGTCCTGGATGGGGAGCCACGACTGCGCCGTCTTTTGGGCGGGAGTGAGCTCGGGTACGGCCCCTTTCTTCGGCTTTGCCATGCGTTTCACTGTACAACACCTCCTCAAAAAAAGACCCCCGACCGTGTGGCCGGGGGAATCCACCGCTAGTTCGTCGCACGCTCGCGGGATGCCACGCGCACGATTTGTTGAGCAAACGAGAAGAGCATCGCGCCGTAGATCGCCGCAATTCCGTCAACCGCCCACACCGCGCCACCGGCCCATGCCGCCACCTGGCTCGCAGCGATCACCAAGATCGACGCCATGGCCGCCGCCGCAATCCACGACCCGATCAGCATCAAAATCGCAAGCGGCTTCGCTTTCACACTCTCACCCCCTTACATAAAAAAGACCCCCGACCGTAGCCGGGGGATTATCGTTACGTTATTCGGGCCAATCGCTGGCGTTCCAATCGTAGAGCCACTTGCGCGTGCTCTTCGAAAAGCCCACCCCCGCCTGCAACCGCTGGTAAAGCGGTTGGTCATTGGGCGGGGGAAAGGCCAAGAATCCCGCGATGCCGAGTGGCAACACGAACGCGATCAGCCGAATGGGAACGCGGACATGGAACAGGGTGAGCACGAGGAATAGCATACCCCCGACCAGCAGTCCAGCTACGACGAGTCCGATTTGCGGGAATCCCCAGCCGGGGAAGAGCTCGTACTGGCGCTGGATGGGCTTGGGGATGAGATATCGGGCCATTGCTAGCGTTCAGCCTCCTCTTCTAATGTGAGTGATCGATCCCGTGTGGGGGCAGGACATAGTTGCCGATAATAGCCGCGTTTCCACAGGCGGCGGTTATCCGTTGGGTCCGACCACTCGCCACAGTTGGCACATTGGCTTGGGCCGCCATAATGTCGACTCGCCCATTCCATATCGCGCTTGAGATTCCCTGTCTCCATGTGCGGCCACGCATAGCCGCAACCCGGGCACCGGCAGAACCCGCGCGTCCCCTCGTATTGGTCCCGAACGTATACATACTCCGTCACCGTCGGCAACATATGTCCTCTCCTCCTCTCTCTTTGCGATTATCCTATCATGAACCATTGGTCTTTGCGGGAACCGATGCGCTGCCGCCCCGAGATCCGGTAAACTGATTGGTCACCGCAGTCCGGCCAATATGGCCCACAATGCCGACAAACCCGCCGCCGATACCCGTGGAGTAGGACCACTGCTTCAGCAGGTGCGCGCCGCGAATGCCGACGACCAGCCAGCCGATTTGCAAGAGCAGCGTGATGCCCAGGCGGGCCATCTCCCCGCCCAAGCCGAATCCGTGCCCCAACGCCATCACCTCAGCCGCCGAGGCAAAGCCTTTGAGGGCTAAGAATTGGGCGACGGGGGTCATCGCGAGGATGACCAGGTTGGTCCACCAGTGACTCCATGTACCGCCGTCCGCGTTCATCTGCCCCAACGAAACCAACGGTGCGGCTAGCACATAGACCACAATCTCTGCGGCCCGCACCGCGAACTGGAAGAGCATAATCACCAGCGCGACAAAGGCGATGAGCGCAAAGAGGATGCCCGCGATGACAATGCCGATATCCGAACTGACCCCGCTGATCGCGGCCACCGTCCCGTGTAACGACTTCACCGACGACGCCATCGGGGCGGCGATGAGCATCACCGCGAGGTTCAGGCCGAACTCGTAGACCATGGTGGCAATCGACCCGGATAGGGCGACGTAGAGGACGGTACGCAGGATACTTTTGGCCAACACCGACCCATCCGGATCCGCCGTGCCTTCGTTCCAGAGGATGTAATGATGGACGGCTTTATAGGCGATGTAGAGCCCGAGGATGGTCCAGGTGACCGCCAAAATATCGGCTTTCACGGGCTGAATCCACGGGAGGGCCAGTTGGAGCGTCCCCAGTTTCCCGAGCGCGCCCGCAATCGCGCCGATCCAAGACAACGCCCCTTCGATGACGTTGAACAACAGCTTTTGCACAGCGTCTAGCACCAGATTTCCCACGGTTGACGATTCCCCCTTCCTCTAAAGCGGCAGCGGGGCCGAAGCCCCCTTTCGGGGACGAACGGCCCCGCCCGCTCGCTTAAAATAGCCCGCCCATAAAGTGCGCGATGCCGCCCGCGCCGGCGACAATGGCGGTGCCGACAATGACCTTTTTCATGGCGGCCAGGTGGTTGGCATCCGTCTGGGCGTCTCCGCCGCTAAAATTCCGCATGATCGCGTGGTACGCGACCATGAGACCGCCCGCCGGAATACCCAGCCCAGCGATCCAGCCGCCGAGACCCGTAACCAGGCTGGAGATCGTCTGCCCCGCTTTGGTCGACCCGATATTGACGCTGGTCGCTAGAAGCACGTGATGTCCGAGACCGAACATATGAATCCCTCCTTAAAAAGTGGGCCCCTGAGTGCGGCCCCTCAATAAATAGAAAAAGCCCTGCTCTCCGAAGAGGGCAGGGCGGGTGACGCTAGGCTTCCATCTCGTAGTCGGCTTCGGCCTGTTGCGGCTCCGGCATCCCCAGCGCCCGGGCGAGTGCTGGATCGTGTTGCGCGGCTTGCTCCAGCGTGGTGCTCATCGTCTGCACGCGCTGACTCACCGCTTGGGTGAGGGCCAGCACTTTGGCCGGATCGCCTGCGGCCCAGTGGCCGACATAGGGGATGCTGTACTGGCTGGTATCCATCCCCAACCGTTGCGCCAGCACGTAGGCCGTGGTCTCGGCGGTGATTTCCTCCGCACCCCGGTGCCGGTCAACGGCGGCGGCGACATCGGGCACGCCGACCGCATGCGCCCATTCGTGCAGGAGCGTTTTCACTTGCTGGTCCGGGGCGCGGTCCGCAGCCACGGTGATGGTTTGGTTCGCCGGACTCCACACGCCGTTCGCCCCGCCCATGGTGTTGGACTCGGCCATCAAAATCGGGGCGCCCACCACAGCCGTTAGCGAACCGAAGAGTTCAGCCAACGCGGCCCCGTCGAGCAATTTGGGCTCCGGCACTGGCAGATCGCGTCCAGCCGTTTGGCTGACATCGAACACGGTCGCGGCCCGGAATCCCACGAGGGCCGGTGGTGCGGGTTTTTCGGGTTCGGCAGTCGCGGCCTCTTCCTCGCGGCGGCGCATCACGGGAGCTAATATCGTAATGCCATGCTCGCCCCGTTGCACGTGACGGCCCAAATCTTGCCAGGCATGATACCCGGCGACCCGGGTGGCGTCGGGCTTTTGCGACATAATCAGGAGCACGTTGCCGGGGGAGTAGTGATGGAATTTCGCCATGGTGGTCGCCCACTGGCGCCACTGGTCGGGGTCTTCGAGCATTTGCTGGATGCCTTGGTTTACCACGGATTGGGCTTCGCTAGAGTTCATCAGGTCCTCCTTCCTATCACAAAAGAGAGGGGCCGGGCTTTACACCGGCACCGACTCCTCATCCTCCCACGGTTCGACTGGCACGTCGTCCGGGTCCAACGGGGCCCGTTGCCCGAGGAACAAATCGCCCCAGTTGCCGAGTTCACTGACCGGGATATCCACGTGATCACCCCCTTTCACCGACTGGGCCACGCCACGGGCCGGAGGGGCCGACGTCTTCTTCGCCGTCGATTCGACCACCAAGCCGGGCGGTGTCGTGAAAATCGGCACCTCCGGGATGGGGGTGCCGGGTGCCTGCCACGGGGCCCGGGCTTGCAGGTCGGGGAAAATCTGCCACGCACTGAGATCCGGGAGCGGAAACTGAGCCGGGGGATAACCCGCTTGCCAGCACAACACCTGGTCTTTCGGCCAGCGCATAAGCTCGTCTGCTGTCACCAGTTCGCGTCCGGTGAGGCTGAGGCCCTGGCTCGTATGAGCGACCCCAGTATCAATCGTGTTCCAGCCGACTTTCGGGAGTTGCAGCGATTCCGAGTTCAGCGTGTAGCGCCCAATCATTTCGCTGAGTTCTTTGGCCGTTTGCAAGTCGCTTGTGCGGAGGAAGAGCCACGTACCCAAATTGCCGCGAATCGTGCGCTCGGTGGCCTCATAGTGCTTCCTGAGTTGTTCGATATTTTGTAGAGCAAGCACTAAGCGAATGCCCATCCCCGCGCTCACCGTCACAAATTGATCAAAATCGGGGAACGACGGCAGGTTGCCAAATTCATCCAAGAGGAAATTGACGCGCCGTGGGAGTCGCCCGGCATTGTCTCGCGCCAGGTCGGTGAGGCTCCTGAAAAGCTGGTTTACATAGAGCGCCGCCGCCATGTAGCGTGAGGCATCGTCGTGCGGAATGACCAAGAAGGTTGCCGTTGGCCGATCCCCCGGCCCGACTTGGGCCAGGGCGTGGTCTTGCTCGCCCGTCAGCCACGCGATCTCAGGATCGCCCCAGAGTTGGAGTCCGGCAGCGGCCCCGGTGATGATCGAGGCCCGCGTTTTCCCTTGCGCCAGTTGGTACGTTGAATAGGACAACTTCGCCGGGTGACTCATAGCAAAGTCTTCAAAAAAGGCGTCCAGCGTTTTTCCCTCGTCCGATCCGGCCTCGATCATCAACCTATAAGCGCTGGCTAGGTGGCACTCCGCAACGGTTTGCGCCCGTTCGGCCACCGCCAGAATCATGGCCGACGTAAGGGAAATTTGCCCATTCACCCAGATCGGCTCCGTCGAGCTCAGATTGCCCGCCCCGTAGGTGATGATGTGCGCCACTTGCCGTGCAATCTTGGCGGCGAGCGCGTAGTCCGGGGTAGGGCCGTCGTGCAGCGCATGCCACACGGCCGCGATGGGATTGAAACGGTGCGTACCACCGAGCCGTGGCCGAATCAAATCAATGCGCACAATGTTGTAGCCCCGCGATTCCAGCCAGGCGGCTGTGTGGTCGAATAGCTCGCCCTTGGGATCTGTCAGGACAAGGGATTCTTGAGCGGTACTCCCGATAATCCCGACGCTCGGAATGATGAGCCGCCGCGTCTTGCCGGACCGGGTGCTGCCCAAGACCAACGCATGTTCATCGCGTTCGAGAATCCACGCGACCAACGGATTCTTGAGCTGGTCCACCCCCACTAGCAGCCCAACCTTGGGCAGGCCGGGCTCAGGGCCTTTTTTTCTGGCTTTCTTCTCCCACTTTTCGTGAATGGCTTGGGCTTCCTTCTTGATGTCATCCACCGTTTTGAGCAGGGTAGCCTTTTTCTCTTTTGTCACCGGCGCTTGCCACCGGCTGTAGCTCTCTCGGAGTGAGCGCGAGGGCCGCCAGTGGGCGGTGCCATATTGGCCTTTGCCTGCGCTGGACGGGCCACCCCAGGTGCTAATGCTGGACGATTTGGCGCTCTGATAGGCAATGAATCCGCCGGTGAGGGCTCCGAGCCCCAAGACCCCTATCACGAGATGAGGGTGGCCCAGCACGCTCCCCCAGTGCGTCGGAAGGTAGCCATGCTGAGCCTTCCACGTGTGCCAAATCGGGCCGATATGCGGGAATCCCGGGTGGCCTGCGGCTTTGGCGGCTTTCATTTCGCGGCCTATGGGTTCGATCACTCCAGCCACCACGTCGGCCAGTTCCATGCCGATGAGCCAGCCCGGAATGGCTCCGAAGAGGCCGCCGACAAGGGCTTTCGCGGCGCGGTCGTTCATGCTGTCACCTCCTCATACAAATGAAGAAACCCCGACCGGGCTGGGTCGGGGTTACTGGGTTACTGGGCGAGTGGCATTACACCGGTACGAGGTCATCGTCGTGGTCGTCGGGCAAATCATCCGGGTCCAGCGGTGCTGTTAGACCCAAAAACAAATCACCCAAGCCGCCCATGTCCATCGCCGGAATGTCCACTTGGTGTTTTGTCGGCTTGTCTTGTCCCGTTAGTGCCTCTGGCCGGGGCTGACGGTAGCGCCGCGGCGTCTGGGACTCCCAATAGGCTTCCATCACATCGAGGTAGCGGATGTATCGCTCGTTCAGAACCCGCCGGCTATTCAACTCCGCCACCAACGCCTGTTCCAACGCGGGAGATAGCTGGATTTTCACTGTGTGATCACCCCTTCCTTGCGACTACTGCGCAATCTCTTGCCCGGTGTTCCGGGCAATGTCCGCTTGCGCTTTTTTGGCGCGCCACTGGGCTTCCGCCAGCCAATAGGCCGTCAGGCGGGCGTCGCGTTCGGCCCGATGCACCATCTGCGTCAGCGCCCGGCCTATGGCGTTGGCAGTCCGTTTGGCCGACGCCTCATCCCGCCGGGCGATCCAGTCCGCCGCCCGGGCCAAGGCGCGGGCTTGTTTTCTCACCGCTGTCTCAGATGCGGATTCCCCGACGAGCTGTCGGGCCAGTGCATCGCGGAAGACAGCGCGCGATTCAACCGGCAACCGGCTGAGCCGGACCAGATCCCGGCGTAGGGCGCGGTCGTCCGTATCGACCAACCCCCGAATCGCGTCCCATTGCCGTTGGCGATCCACCGTAGCGGCTTCTTTCACCACCACCTGAGCGACCCGCTGGATCAAGTCGTCCTGAGCCTTTTGGCGGGCCTGTTGGTGCGCATCCGGATTGTCGGAGTAGTGCTGCGCCAGCTCCGCGGCGATATCCCTGTAGCGAGCCGCCTGCTCGTGAAAGGCGGGGACGGTCTCGATGAGCCACCGTGCGTGGTCCAAGGCGATCTCTTTCGTCTCAGACGGCAGAAACTTGAGGGCCGCTCGGCCTTCACCAGGCATCACGTCGGCCAGTTGATTGAGACGGCCCTGCCAGTCGCGCTGTATCTTGAGCGTCCACCATCCGGGGTCTTTCTCTTTGAGGGTAGTCACGAGCGCCTGCCGGATGGTGCTCTTTTCAGCGCCCAACCGGTCGCGTTCCGGGCCGTACAGTTCCTGAATCCACCCCCGGCGAATGGCGCGACGTTCCTGATCACTCCATTTCCCCTTCTCGCGGGTGATGTCGCGTTCCCAGAACAAGAGGTGTAGGTGGGGGTGACCCTCTTTTTTGTGCACACTGGCAATCCAGTCCACGTTGGCGGGATCCAGTCCCATCTGCTCGAAGGTCTTGGGCAGTTGCGCCCGGGCCGCTTGCTCCCAACCTTCCCGGGTCATCAACGCGCCGCCTAACGTTTTGGCGTCGTCTTCCGTGACCGAAATAAAAGCCCGCCAGACGGGGCCTTGGTGATCGGTAATGGTTGCCTGGACCGCTTTCACGTCGGGCAGTTCGCGGGGGTCGGGGCCAAAGTAGCCGCTGACTCCGGGTCGTTCGGTCATGTATTTTGCGTGAATCGCCGCACTGCCCATCAGCAACTCTTCATCCGGCTTCTTGTGCCGGTTGGGGTCACCCATGTAGTCCAGATGCGCCAGGGCTCCGTGCATCCCCTTGCCGAAGCCCTGCTGACCCGGCAGATAGAAAGCCGTTTTGATCACAAAAGGTCGCAGCGCCATGACGCATCAACCCCCCCGTCGATTGCAAAGGCTTCCCCTAGCGCCGCCTCCAACGCCTCGATGGCGGCCTCGCGAATCGCGTCCGACTCTTGGACTGAGGCCGCCAGCGCTATCAAATCGGGTAGGGCCGCTATCAACCCGTCCAGCGCCGTTCGGACTTCCACCAACCCATCGAGCTCCCGCTTAAGCGCATGGCGAATGCCTTGGTAGATCGTTTGCGGGGCGGCGGCAACTCCTTCCAAATAAAGGCCGGTTACAATTTGATTGCGTATCCACGTGGAGACTGGAATCCCGTCATGCGCTGCGGCCAATTCCACAGCGGCTTTGGTGGCAGCGTCCAGCCGCACCCACACGTCCGCTGTTTTAGTCGTCGTCCGACTCATCGCGCGACATCTCCTTTCGGACTGCGTTGGGACCCCGCAAGGCCCTGCGAATCCGCTCGTGGACCAAACCCTGGATCTTGCCGACAAACCGTTTGGTGATTGCGGCCGCCTCGTCCGGATTCCCTGGGGCCTCTCGCTGGCCTAACACCTCGTAATTTTTCTCCTGCACTATCGCCGCGAACGCTGCTTCCTGCGCTGCAAAAAACGTCAAGCGTTCCAAGTGGTCTAGCGCCGAGGTCACCTGGTGCAACGCTTGGTCCAGCGCCTGCCGTTGCCCATCGGTTTCGAGGCCAGCCCCAATCATCTCACGAACGATTTGGCTCACCGACACCTGGCGGGCGGCGGCCAGTTCGCGGATTACCGCGTACTGGTTATTTGGTACCCACGTGCGGATTTGCGTATCACCCGGATGCTCGGTGTCTCGTCCCATATCCGTCCCCCCCTTTCAACCGGTGACAACAAAAATGGTGTCATCACGGGATTTGAGACCTCGTTTGTCACCGATTTTACCTGCATCCGAAGAGCTGTCCAGACCCGGTGACAATCGGTGACAGAAAGCGGTGACAGGAAAAAGCGGCTCTACTTAAATGGTTGGGGAGTCACACGGTGACACCCGTTCGCGGCACTGCCGCGAATCTGTGCAGTTCCCCCTTATCCTGTGTGTGTCTCCCCCGCGCTTTTGGGGGGAGAGGGAGGCTCGGACGATTTTTCCGAGCCGGAAGAGGGGGACTGTAGATCGGCTTTGTCGTCCTCGACAGACGGCACATTGTCCGGGTCTATTGGCGCTTGCTGGCCTAGAAAGATCTCGCCGAATACTCCCATGCCACCGACCGGTATCATCTCGTCGTCGTCCAGATAACCGGCCAAGGGAGCTATCCCGGCCAGTTCCGCAATCCGGCGAATAGCGGCAGGCTCCCCATTGAGTTTGCGGCGCAAATACCCAAACCACCCAATCGTCCGCTGACACGATTTGCATTGCCCAACTTGGCGATTTGGCAGCATATAAAAAGTCCCTTTCCGGTGGCAATACGGACAGTCGGCGTACCAACTCGCTCCGGATTGCGCAAGAGTAAATCCCGGCAAATCGCCGAAGACCAACTCATGGGACAACTTCGGATACACCGTGTGATTCAGCCATTCAGTTATCTCGGGGCTTAATTTCGCCACAAGTGCTATCTCCTTCCTAGTCGTCGTCCGGAAACAGTTGGCCCAATGCGTCCTCCATGAGCTCACCCACGTTTGGCGGGGGTGGGGCTATGGGCTCAGGTGTGGGCTGGGTCGGAATACCGGTCTGGGTCAACCGTTTTATGGACTCGATCAGCTCACCGAACCCCGCTTGGCCGGAATACCAGCGCATCATTTGTCGCATGACCTCGGATCGTTTGCCTTTGTCGTGACCGAGCCACCACGCAATCAGGGCCTCATCCGCGTCGTCGTCGAGATAAAAATAGAGTCGCATGTCCCCACCTCTTTTCCTTGTCCCATGCGGCTTTCGCGGCTTTTTTCGGCATTTGTATCCCCATGGCAGTCAAAAAGTCATCGTTTTGCGGACTCATGGGGACATAAAACCGGGTTTTGTGGCCTGTAACCCGCACCCCGCCGCCGTTTTGGCATGGGGACATCACGCGCTCAAATACGCCTTAGCGTTGGCCCACTGTCCGTCCGACAGGACCACTGCTCCGGGAAATGCGGTCGCCAGCAACGCACTCCCACCGCCGACCAGCACAATTCCGGCGGCTTTGAGCAGGCGATCATCCAGCACTTCGGTCAGTTGGTCTCGAATTTGCCTAGCGACTACCCGTTGGGCCTGCTCGCGATACCCGGCCAAGGCCACTGCCCGGCCTTGGACAAACACGGTCTCGCCGTCCTCTACCTCCGCAGGCGTAAAACTGAGGTGGCAGTCGTGTTCCAGCGCCTTGGCAACAGCGGCTCCCACCGCATGGGTGCCAGCCTCCAAGCTCCCGGCTTGCGTGGCATCGTAGGCCAATTTACCGTCTGCCTGTTTTGTGACGACCAGATACTCCGTAGTGCGGTATCCAACATCCACCACCACATAAGGGCCGGGACGGTAGGCCGGATCAGCCAGCACGACGACCGCCCCGGCCACGCCTTGGGGCAGGACTACGACCGATTCAAACCACACTCGCTGGGCGAGGCGATCTTCAGCGAGTTCAACGACACCCCCATACCCCATCAAGGCCTCGCGGAAGGCCCGACGTTGACTCCCAAACCACGAGAGCGGTAGGCCAGTCGCCAGCGCAACCGGCCCGACCGCTCCGAGTTGAGCGGCGGCCACGAGAATCAGCCGCAAAGTGTCGGGGTCAGCGGCTTTATCCCGACTCCACAGGGGGGGCGCATGAAGGCGGGCCGACTCCCCAACAAGAAACGGCTGGCCGTCGATCCGCACGGTATCGGATTGCCCAAACTCTCCCAGATCCACGCCTTGCGGGGCTTGCGCAATCAGACTGGGGAACAGCACACGCTCCCCACTCTCGACCAGGGCTTTTGTGTAGCCGTGTCCGGCGTCGATGGCAACCTTAATCGGCATTTCCCATACCTCCTTCTTAAATGTCCTCCCCGGCTTCGGCAAGCACATGCCGCACCCGCTGCATCGCGCCGACCCGCGCCAGCAGCGAGGGTCCGAGGCTTTCAAGCTCCGCCGCCCGGCGCAGTAGGCGCATTTCATCCGGCGTAAACTGCATCGTCAACCCTTCCGTTCGTTTTACCCCGGGGCGCCGTCCGCCCTTCTTGGTTTCATTCATCGGTGCTCACCTCCTTTCATCTATACAAAAAAAAGCCCCCGCCCGCATAGGGCAGGGGCCGGTACATGGGTTTAATCGCGCCGCCGCGCCTGATCCATCGCCAGGATCTCCGCCGTGGTGAGGGCCGGATTTTGCGCCAGCGTGCGGATCAGCCACGCCCCATCATCTGCCAGCACGGCCCGCGTGGCCGGGGGAGTGGATGGATTGTGCGCCACCGCCGCCCGGACAATGTAAAATGGATCGCCGGCGAGCGCCGCTAATACGTCGGATGGGGTGGCCGGGTTGTCGGCCACCTCCGCTCGGACGGCGGCATCGGGGTCGTCGGCCAACCGCGCCAATTCCTGGGGTGCGGTGGTCGGGTCTGCCGCGCGCAATAATTTATCTGTGATCACGAAATGTGCCTCCTTTTTTTAATGGCCTACCCGATTGGTGACCGATGAGACCCCGGCCTTATTCGTCGCCTGGCTCCAATTCCTCTTCGAGCGGCACGTCGACCCCCACCACCGGCGGCAACCGTAACGGGAGATGCGGGAGAGGACGCGGTGGCGGCGCATTACGATCCGACAG
>NZ_JABBVZ010000104.1 GCF_012933365.1 Sulfobacillus harzensis
CTGACCACCGCTACATGTGTTGTAGTTGCGTCAGTTCAGGCCCTAAATACGGTACAACAAATCTTTTTTCAAGGGAGTACCAAGGCTTTCCTGACCCCTCTCTCGCCCCCGATGCGGGTTTTCCCGAGACTCAAGCATTGTATCAATGTCGAGGTCGTGTAAAATGCCCGGACTGCACCCTTCCTGCACTGCGCCGATGGCGTAGCCCAGAGCAGTCCATAAGTAGTCGTCGAGGGCGACCCTGTTCGTGAGCGTCATCGCCTGGTTATCCTGCATCAAATAGCGTGCGGAATCGTAGTTGGTGGTGGCTTCCGCCCAATAAAGCCGAGCTTTTTTAGGATCACCCACCTCTGACAGGAAAACCTCGACGTGGTCCATTACGGCCTTTACCGCCCCCACATAG
Source organism: Sulfobacillus harzensis (assembly GCF_012933365.1). Classification (GTDB taxonomy): domain Bacteria; phylum Bacillota; class Sulfobacillia; order Sulfobacillales; family Sulfobacillaceae; genus Sulfobacillus_B; species Sulfobacillus_B harzensis. The sequence goes on from NZ_JABBVZ010000104.1 coordinate 404, forward strand.
GTCTCGAGAATTGGGGTTCCCTCCCGCTCCACGCCAAACACACGCCCACCCAAAATCCACGGCAACTCCACATCACGCGGACCGTTGGGATCGATCGCCTCCTGCTTGGCCGCGGTGACCAAAACCGGGATTGGGCGGTATATCTGAAGCGCCTGACGCTCCACCCAACCCGGTAGTGCCGGGGCGTCGCTCCCGATTGCCATATACGGCTCCACCAACTGGTCGGCAAACAGTTCAAGACACCGAGCGACCTGAATATACGCATGGGCGGTGGGCACTGCGGACGTTTTCAATTGGTCCAAAACCTCCAGTACTTGGCCGCCCACTCGCCGGAATCCCGCCAACTCCCCATCCAGGTTGGACGGCCGCACGTGATGGCCAAACGCATCCCAGAACCTCAAGTCCCTTCCCCCTCGTCTTCGCGACAATCTCCGTTACACCATAACAACGTATGAGAACGACTATTCGTTGCCTTGGCCTGCGAACGCCCCGATCCCCGTTTCGGTTAGACGGCTGAGCCTACGCCATAAGGACAGCCTCAATCGTCATGTTTCTGCTCACACGCACGGGTGGCCCGTCAGTTAGACGCGGGTTGTCCTCAACGGAAAGGGCCATGTAACCGTTTGGGGTCCTGTCCCTGGGTGGGGGCGCCGTATTGGCCGTCGCAGCGTCGGGGTTTCTCTGGATTCACCGCAATCGCGCATGAAAGCATTGGCTCGGGCCTGTACCCGTATCGCCCTCTTTACCGCTCTCGCATTCGCCGATCAAAGCCTGCTGGTGTCGACTCCCCACGCCGCCGAAGCACGGTTAATCCACAGCCTCCCGTTGCCCTGCGTCCACATGGAACAAGTCGCGGTGGGTGGAGGCATTTCTCACCGTCTTTCAGCCGCAAAGGCCGCATCGTTCGTCGGCTTTATGGGTGCAGAAGGGACTGTTCTTAGTCGTGTTTAGTGTCTTTCACGGGTAGGTCTGTCCCGTGCCAAGCCGGGTGCTCGATGGGCACTTCCCCGAGACAGCACTTTCATAATCTGGATGCCAGTTTTGGCAGCAATTGATCGGTTTGTTGGGAGTGCTCGCGTGGGGGCTTCTCCACCAAGTCAATCAGCCCCGTTGTCACCATCGTGCCGTCTATGACGAACCGGATTACCGCCTCTTGACAGAGGCCCATTCGCGGAGTTTCGCCTAGCACTACGTACAACATATGTTGCAGCAGCCTGTCGAGGTCGTTGATCCGAGATTCTATACCCCTAGCACCAAAAAGGCTGCCGCAACGGCCAGCATGGCTACCCCCGTTACTCTACGGATGACGAAATACGTTGGACCCGGCTCCCGGACCCCACGCCATGATTCCGTGATCCGCCAGATCCATCGCGGCGCTATGGTGTTGGCCAGCCCCAGCGCAATCCACAACACCACGAATACCCTGACCGCATAAAAGATAATGGTCATCAGGCCGTGCGGCACGGTGCCCACCTCCCCAAGCTCAATGGATAACGCTTCATGAGACATCCCCGTTCCTTGGGCCACACATGAAAACTCCTGAGAGTCCGATGTCGCGCAACAAGCGGTTCACACCTTTGCATCCTTCCACCGAGACCATCAATGCCTTTGCTCCAATAACCAACGGCAAATCGCTGCGTTTCGTTCAGCAACCTTGGACCCGCACTCCACACGCATCCCAACACACAGCGCTTCGATGGCCGCCATCACCATCCACCCCGCCTCCATTTTAAGGCGTTTGAAGCCGACGATATCACCGTAAGCATCCACCATCTCCCGAGCGGCCGCAAGCCACGGGCCTCGCCACCACGCATCGGTGAAGCCAAGGAGTTCCTCTGCACGCTTTCCCGCGAGGCTGTCACTAAACTGGCTGGGTGCTTCAGAGCGATGATTTCAAGGCAAGCGACGCTTGACGGCGAGGGGTGAATCCGCAATACTAGCCCTATTCACACAGGTGAGGTGGCCGTATGCCCCATTAAGTCGCTTTGGGTCGAGATTCCGGGATGCGTCACGGCTAATATGTGACCCCACAATCTCGTCGCCATATCCCAAATCCAGCCAGGCTCTAAGGAGCCCGGTTAATTCTATTTGGGGAGCGACCATATACTATGACCACCGAACATGTGCGGTGGCAGGTCATACCTGCCCATACCCCACTATTGGTCCGCCATTGTGCTCATTGCGATGAGCAACGTCCTTTCTACTGCCACGAACGATTCCGTATAAACGGCCAGAAGCGGAAATTGGACATCTGGCTTATTTACAAATGCTCTGACTGTGGGGCCACCTGGAACATGGAAATCGCCGCCCGCGTAAGCCCCAAGGACATCCCACCATCCCAGCTTCGGGCGATGGAGGCAAACGATGCGGTCCTCGCCTGGGGTTATGCCTTTGACGTCCCCACGCTAAGACAAAGTGGTGCCCAAATCGAATATCCCACCGAATACCACGTCCTGGGGCCAGCAATAGAGTGGGCAGCGGACGAGGGCGTTTTGACTATCGAGCTTGAGTTTCCCTTCCGGTTTGATTTGAGACTGGACCGGTTTTTGCAACAGCAGTTCTCGGTGTCGCGGGCCCAGGTCCATCGTCTCGCACTCAGTGGGGCGATTATGACGAAACCGGTGGTGGACATTACCCGCCATAAGATTCGAGAGTCTCGGCTGAACCTGACCATCGACCGCCCCGCTGTCCGAACTGCAATGAGGAGTTGACCACCGGCGGATCCGATGCTCGACATGACGGGTGAACCAGATTCCATGACAAACGCCGGTCTTCCGGCGTTTGTTCTTCTCAATCTCCGTTAACAATGATCAGTACGTGACGAAGAGCGCCGATGCCTATGGAGCATTCGCTTCGAAGCGCGCGGCCAATCGTTCATGTTCAGGCCATCCCCGGGCCCTTCTCCTCTACCCTCATCGCTATTGGATAAAGACAAGCACCGCCTCCGGCTGCACCGGAGAGGCCGCGTCTTAGACCACTCGAAGAGACGACTCCATGGCACATTCGGCCCCCTAGGCATTGGTTATTTCCACGTACACCGCCCTACATTCAGGATTCACGTCTATCGGCGTCTTCAGCGGGAAAATTAGGTCTCGCCATACCCTCAAACATCCGCCTCCGTCAGTCCGGGAAAGGCTCCTTCACGTGCCCTCAGAGGCCGGCGAACCGTTGCTGCAGCGCTTCAAGCTCGGTTTGGTCGATGCGCCGAAACAAGAGGTCGGGAACCTGGAACTCCCGCCCGGGACCATAGCTGTCCAGATGAACGTCTTTAATCCATTCATGACGCTCGTGACCATTCAGATGCAGGGCATCCAATACGGCCGCCGCGGCAAAGGGAATGATGGGCTCCGCGGCCATCGCGAAATACTTGATGAGATTAATGGCCGTTCGCAACACCATGGCCGCCTCATCGCGGTCGGTTTTGAGTCGATTCCACGGCGCTCGCCGGTCAAGGTAGACATTGCCGATCGACCACAGCTCGCGAAGAGCTTGCACCGCCTCACGATATTCGTCAGCAAGGCGCCGACACTCTTCTTCGACCCGCTGTTCCGGTTCTCCGGGCTCCCCACCCTCGGGCACCCGAAGACCAAAGTAGGACGTTGCGAGCTTCAGCGTCCGATTCACGAAGTTCCCGAAGGTGCCGGCGAGGTCCTTGTTCACCGCATGGGAAAACAACTCCCACGTAAAACTGGCATCGTCTGATTCCGGGGCATTGGCCATGAGGAAATATCGCCAGTAGTCCGCGGGAAACAACTCCAGCGCGTCGTCAAGGAAAATGCCCCGCTTTTGGCTGGTGGAAAATTTGCCGCCGTAGTAGGTCAACCAATTAAAGCTTTTGATTTGCGCGCCCAAGGTCCACGGTTCCCGGGTGCCTAAAATCATGCCCGGAAAGAATACCGTGTGAAACGGCACATTGTCTTTGGCCATGAACTGGGTATAGGTCACATCGGGCGCGTCCCACCACCACGCCTTCCAGTCGCGCTCATTGGGGGCTTGATCACTCCACTCTTTGGTTGCTCCGATGTAGCCAATCGGTGCGTCGAACCACACGTAAAACACCTTCTCTTCGAACCCTTCCCGAGGGACAGGCACGCCCCAGGTGAGATCCCGCGTCACACACCGCTCGGTGAGCCCTTCATCCAACCACTTGAGCGCAATCGAACGGGTGAGACGCGACCAGTGGGGGTGGTTTTCGACCCAGGCGCGGATAGGTCCACTTAAGGCATCCAATCGAAGAAAGAGATGGTTGGTAACCCGGACTTCCAAGGCCGTGCTGCCCGAAATCGCTGATCGGGGTTCCACCAGGTCAGTGGGATCCAACACGGCGGTACAACTCTCGCATTGATCCCCGCGTGCTGCCGTGTACCCGCAGTGGGGACAGGTCCCGACAACATAACGATCGGGCAGGAAGCGACCATCTGCCCTGGAGTAAATCTGCCGAACGGGCCGCTCGACCAAGTAGCCATGGGCGGCCAGCTGGTGATAGAAGTGCTGCGTCAAGGCCTGATTTTGATGGGACGACGTACGACCAAAATGATCGAAAGACAACCCAAATTGGGCATAGATCGACGTCTGTGTGTGGTACATCGCATCGCAGTATTCCTCAACGGCAAAATTGGCCTCCCGTGCCGACAATTCCGCGGGCGTACCATGCTCGTCGGTGGCACAAATAAAGAGAACCTCCTCGCCTTCTTGACGCAAGAAGCGGGCGTAGACGTCCGCCGGCAGCAATGAGCCTGCCAAGTTTCCAAGATGTTTCACGCCATTGATATAGGGCAAAGCGCTGGTGATCAAGTATTTGGACACCGGGGTCCTCCTTAAGGTAACAATGGGAAAACAAAAACGCGCCACGGGATGTTGTCCCACGGCGCGTCGTTGAGGGATCAGGCTAAAGCGATCGCAGTCCGACCCAGAACCGTGAGCAAACCCGTGACATGTCCATGTATCGCATCATCATGCGCATCGCCATGGGTGCTCACGTCCTTTCCTGCGGAATTTCACTTAGCGTATCACACGCGTTGAGCCGATTCAATGGCACCCGACAGACTTGTGTTGGGCAAGGATCGGAACTATGGCACGATGGTGATCCAGTGGTTGCCGCCGTCGATGCTCTTGAGGACGCCCTCGTTGCCCGTGGTAACGTAGACAGCCTGGCCGGTTTGAGTCACCGCCATGGGGTTCACCCCCGCCATGTTCACGGCCGCCCAATGGCGGCCACCGTCCGTGGTGTGCAAGAGCCGATTCCCGTCGATGATCCACCCGGCATGGGCAGTTACGAAGGAGATGGTGGTCTCGCCGTGTTGGGTCACGGTACCGACGGGATGCCAGGTTTTGCCGCCGTCTTGGGTTTCGGTCAATCTCAGTTGCCATTGAGTCTTGGGCCCGGAGACCGGACCTTCCAGCGACCAGCCGATCTCGGGTGTGACGAAGTCCACAAAAAACGGCCCGGACGGTCCCTGTTTTATCATTGTCCACTGCCCCCCGCCGTCATGGGTGGCCCAAAGCTGTCCGCCCACCGTGGTGAGGTGCCCATCTTCAGGGTTCAGATATTGCAAGTTGTAAGCCTGGGTCGTGCCGCTCATGAACTTCTTGGGAAGGGGCACCTGGGTCCATGTCGCTCCTCCGTCGCTGGTCATCCAACTGGGACCCTGCAGTTCCACCAGGACGCCCCGCCCCGGTCCCCACAGCTCCACCCCGGAGATGGTCCCAAAAGACCCGGGGGCCTGGTGCCAGTTCCATCCACCATTGGTGGTGATCCAAAGCTTTGAGGGCGAGTCAGGCGAGACCAACCAACCATAGCCATCTTTGGTGAACGCCACCGACAGGGCGCGCTGGGGCTCCATCGGCCATTGGCGGGTCCAATGGATACCGCCGTCCTGGGTAGCATAGATGCCGGCGGGACCAACCCACCAGCCAATTTGGCTCGACACAAATGCGGTTTGGCGAATCGCCTCGTTGGCACCCACGTTAATTGGGAGAGTGGCACTCTTGGTCCAGGTGCTGCCTCCATTGGTCGATACGTCAAAGTGTTGTTGATCATACCGCCACACCGTATTGCGGCCGACAAAGGCGGCCGGGTACAGTCCCATACCCGCCGCATTGCAGCCCATGGCGCAACCCCCATTGCCCCAGCCGTAGCTCCAAGACGCTCCCCCATTGGTCGTGTGAAACACGGCCGTTGAGAGCTGACTGCCGTCAAAGGCCACAAGCCAGCCGTCGTTGACACTGGTGAACGTGACATTGGCTCCGGTGTTGAAGGATGGTGGCGCTGGAGTCTTAAGGGCTGTCAAATAGGACTGATAGGCTTGGGCGATTGTATTGTCATGAATTCCCGACAGGATTTCGGTCCAATTTTGTCCGGCGTCGGTGGTGCGATAGAGGGCGGGACCTTGCGGTGTGACGCCTGATGCATAGGCCACCTGTCCGTTGACCAGAGACACATCGTCAAATTTCGTATTAGCCGCCTTGAGGACGACAGACCATTGGTGTCCTTGGTCATGAGTTTGCACCACCGTGCCATTTTCAATTGCCATCCCGGTCGAGGCGCTGCTAAACGCGAGGTCCTCGAGGCCGCTGGCATTCAATGCCGTCCAGTGCTGACCACCATTCGTGGTCGACCATAGCGATGTTCCGTCCCAGGCATATCCAACCGTCGGAGTCGCGAAGTCCAATAGCGCACTGGCCGACGGGATCGTCCCGCGAATGCTCCACGATTGGCCCCCGTTGGTGGTTTCCAGCACACGCGAGACCATCCCGGTCTCGGCCAGGGCGAAGACTCGCTGGCTGGACAGTGGGTCGATGGCATCAGGAAGTTCGGCAGAAGCGGATGTCGGCGATGAGATCACCGGGCCTTGGATTGTGGTTCGGGGCTGAATGGCTTTGGTGCTGCTGAACGCCGCACTTGCGTTGATGGTGGTCTTCGCCCTTGAAGGTTTAGAAATGGTTGTTTTTGCGCCGCAGGCACTCAACAACAGCGCCACGCCGAGAAGTCCGATTGCTATTCCCGCTTTTTTCACCCATCTCGCTCCTCGCGTCCCATGTTATCCATAGAACGCGTGCATCGAAGAGCAGGTTACGCGCTATGAATTGGACCCAGCGACTCGAGAAAAAAGTCTGCGATTGATTCGCTTTTCGATAGCCACATAGCTTTCCATTCGCCAATCCCATAGCGGTGCTAGCTGGATACCTACCGTACGGCGCACATCAATCTAAGCTCGAAACCTCTCGCTAGCCTTCTTGACCACCCTTCCAAACGTTCCCGGCGCAGCGAAAAACTGGGACAGGCCTCGGATTATGCGGATCGGGCAACCTTGCCGCGCATGGGAGGGCTCGTCTCCCTTAATCGCCAAGGGCCTTGGATAGGCCGATCTGACAGGATTCTGAACGTTGTCTAATATGAGCGAGCCGAATTGTCATGCTGTGACAACCGGGGGACCCAGCAATTGGGGTGAGGCGCAATCTGCGCGGGGCCGTCCCTCTCCAGGCCCTAACCCGTCAGCTAACTCCGGAGGCACTTCAACGACGAGAGGAGAATCTCTTTGATATTGTCACTGAAACACGCCGCGGTGACCGCGACCGTCCTCGGCCTCGTGGCCGCGGGTGGTTCCGCCATGGCCGCCACGGCACCCACCCAAGTACATGCATACGCGTCCCATCGTTGTCATGTGAAACATTGGGACCACAACACAACCCGCCGTGTTCACGCCTCCATCATGGCGTCAAAGCACTCTCCGAATCTGCCGACCATCCAACAAGCCTTAACGATGGTGGGCAATATCTGGGGAGCGCCCACGGAAGCACTGGCGAAAACCTACCTTGTCGACCACGGTTATGCCACCACAGGGCCGATTACGCCCGCGCTGGTCCGAGAGGTTGCGGCGAGTCTCGGCTACCATGGACTTAGCGTTCCGACCAACACTGAAGTACAACCGTCCAACAGCGGTTCACAAACTTCCAACGCGAGCTCTCAGACTTCGAACGCCGGATCGGGGAACTCCACGACGAGTGCGGCCAATGGGTCCAGCATCGGCGGCAGCTATTCCGCGAACGTTCTGCCCGCCCATTTTCCCAACCCGGCCAATCTGAGTCCGGTTTCGGAGCCTTCGCTGTCCAGTCCATCGGCCGGACTGCAGGGCGCATTTACCCCATCGGTTAAAACCATTGATGGGCGGCCGGTATTGAAAGCCTTCCACATGGTCGCAACCGCATATGGCCCGACCCTGGCGGACAACTATCCATATGGGCCGACGGATGCCTTTGGCCAACCGCTGAAAAACGGCATGATTGCCGTTGATCCGAATGTCATTCCTTTGCACACCGTCTTGTACGTGACCGGCTACCACGACAATTACCTGCCAGCCGGCGGGTTCCTGGGTCAAGCAATGGACACCGGCGGCGCCATCAAAGGCGACCGCGTAGACCTCTTCATCAACGCCAGCGAGAACGTCATCAACGACTTCGGCGTACAACAGGTCACCGTCTATGAGCTTGGCAACTAAATAAATCCCGGCACGCTGGATGGTGTCATGCCATCCAGCGCTTTTTTGCGTGCGACCATAGTGAGGCTTGTCTAATCGACAAAAGGACGAATCTCATCCTAGCTTAAGATGACCATGGTCGCTTTTCCGAGGCGCGGAGTAGATCTAGGCCGCGCAAGGAGCAGGCTGGTCCGACCGAACGCCTCCCTCTGTTGGTGCGGCCAGAATTATGGTAAATTCATGTTGACTAACTCCCAGGGCACTACCCTATCCCAAGTAATTTTGGTTGCGTCTGCGATAATAAAATTGGATTCAGCGACCCAGACCGCACAATGGGACGCCGCCCGTTCCTTGCCTCCAACAGCACCTATGTGTGTTGGCGCCTCAGAAGAGACGCACTCCACGTGTTCCCCGCGGAAGCACCGACTAACCATCACAGGGCCTTCACAGGAAGGGTCTCGAGAAAACGCTACAGGCTCTTAATGAAGTCCGCTCATGCCCAAATAGGCTCCGATTTCCGAACCATCGGCGCAGGAGGGACCGGGGAAAAATTTTACGATCGCATCCTTACCGGCTCTGCCGATGGGGGCCCAGATCTGCGTGAAAAACTTAGGTCACCAGAGTAAAGCATTTAAGCGGCCTAGGGAATGACCATCACGTTTAATCTCACGGGCGTGTCCGGGCCGAGGTGGATGACAGGATGGGCGATTACACTTCTCTGCATGTCCCCCAACCGGGACCCCGTGTTAGGGTTGACGTCAAATCGCGGAAAGTTGCTACCTGCGATGTCAAGTCGCACCCGGTGGCCCCTGACGAACCGGTTAGCCGTCGGATAGCACTCCACTGTTATCGTAGTAGGCGTGCCCGGACTATAGACAGCTTCACGGTCGAAGCCATCACGAAACCGCATCCTAAGGATCCCGTCGGTAATATTCAGAGCAAATCCCGCCGGCCATTGGCTCGTCGGCGGATACCAATCGACTAGCTTGGCGGTAATATCAAAATCCCGCGTGTCCGCCGACACCGTGATATCCACGGATATGGGCCCAACGATGGTTAGATCCTCCCTCAGCGGTTCGCTCACAAACGACACGACATCCCGACGCAAGTTTAAGGGTCCGTATGGCGGCTCGGCCCCGAATAAACCGGGATAGGTGGTTTGGTCCTGCCCGCCGATGGGACTCACGAATTCCAACCGGTCGAGCACCGGCACAAGCGCTTCGAACTCCCTCGCGCGCGGACGCAGGTACTTCAAAAAGGAAATGTTTCCTCCAATGGTCGGCACCGGGTGGTCCGGGTCCGAGATGAACCCTAGTACCCCAACACGCTCTTCGGCTTTCTCCCGTAAGCTTCCGTCCAATTGCCCATACAATGTTTGCGGCGCCGCCTCCGAGGGAGGCCACATTTCGGCGGCCCTCCACGCACCACCGTGGTCAAGACGCCCCGCTTCGTTGACTGAACCGATTCCCCCACCCATGAGAAAGTAGCGGACACGAGGCAACGGGTCGTCGCCTTTCCCTTTCAACCAATAGTCGAACCACTGACGCCGCAACTCAAAATAATCGATGGCAGCGTCCGAACCAAAATCGACATTTCCCGCATAGGTAAGACCTGGCTCGTTGGACCCATGCGTCCATGGACCCATGACCAGGTGTGGTGGGCTGTGTTTCGTTTGGCTTAGCGCGGCCCAATTTCGAATGGTCGCCCGCGTATAGGAATCATACCATCCGCCCGAATACACGCTAGGCACATCCGCATGTTCGGCATAGTGACCCTCGATGTTAATCCCGCGATAGTCCAGAGGCCCCCCTTCGACGCCCTGAGTTAGGTACTCCAAGTACCACTCCTCCATATTCGGGGCCATCGCGAGGGGGCTTTCGCCCGCAAGCGGCAGCCGTGGTCGAAGCCAATCGCGGAGATCCACCGTCTGCAAGGTTTGCCGCTGCTCATCGGTTAGGTGGGGATCGGTCTGAGCTCCATAAAGGGCCCATCCCATCCAGCGCAGTTCGAACGCCCCCCCCTGCCGAAGTGACTCTTTGTACGGATTGGCAATTCCTTCGTGAACCCACATGCAAGCCAAATGCGGGGGATTCAGCGTCGCCAAGGCGCTTTGTACCCAGGCCATGTAGGAGGTGCCGATGGTGCCTACTTTGCCCGTACACCACGGCTGCGCAGCAATCCACTCGACCGTGTCGAATCCGTCTTCCGCCTCGTTCTGGCCCAGCTTGAACACCCCGTCAGACAAAAACCGGCCGCGGCAATCCTGCACAACGCAGGCATAGCCGGCATCGGCCCAGCGCATTGCCATAGCCGAGCGCTCGGCTGCCCCTTTATCGTAGGGCGTTCGAAGTAAAATTGCGGGAACCTTGCCAGTCTGGTTTCCGGAACGGTAGACATCGGTTGCTAGTCGAACGCCGTCGCGCATGGAAACCATAATGTTCTTTTCAATGGTCACATGAAGTGGATGTGCCACGGGACAACCTCCTCGTATAAAAAGAATTAGCCTACTAGCCTAAGACCAAGGTCTTGGGGCTTGCCGCGTAGCGGCAAGCGG
>NZ_JABBVZ010000105.1 GCF_012933365.1 Sulfobacillus harzensis
TCGACTTAGGGATTCGGGCCACCCACGCGCTGTCGGACGTGACCGAAACGGTTCGCAACGACACGTCGCGGGTGACGGTGACCGGTCTCATGCGGAGTTTGAAGGACCCCGAAATCCAATATAGCGTGAAGCTCATGATGGGACTCTTGCGCCGTTTGCCGCAAATACTCGCGGAAGCCGACTAAAAGGCCGCGGAATGGAGCCCCCGGAAGCAGACTGACGCACAGGCAATGCCGCGCGTGTGACGGCATGACTTCCGGGGGTGTTTTCTTTTGGGAAAAGAGAAACGCACGTTCTGAATACGGCAGCATTACATAACAACGGCATCCAACAAGGGTAGCCTCCGCTCGAAGAAATCTTCGAATCATCCGAAGCCTTGGATGTTAGCCAGCAACAATGGGTCTCCCGGCTATATGCGTGATATGATGACGTGCCGTGCCTGGCGGCGGTCAGGATTTCTGACGGCTGCTTCAACAAGGATTTGTTCCTGGCTGTCGTTGACTCCAAAATGCCGTCGACCGTGAGATAAACGGGAACGGTCGACTTTGGCCAACGCATCCACTTGCAGAGGGGCGTCCCCTCGCTCTGTTTCAGGAATAGTAAAAAGCACAGCCTTCTTCGGGTGTCAAACCGGGTCATCTCACCGACTTCCGCGGTAATCGTGGTCGTCACCACCCGGATGGGCTGGATGAGGTGATGCGCCTCGACTTCTACGAGACCCGGTGTAGAGCGTACTTATTTGTTCCAAAGGGTAGAAGCGCGTTCCATTTTTGAAGGAATTTCCGAGAATGTAGCGAATACCGAATGTTTATTCCCCCACACAAAACAATAGGAGGTTGCCGTCATGGCACAATCACCATCCACACGATTGGGCGACAAAGGCCGAAAAATCACGCTTATCCAAGCCATCGGGTACTCTATCGCCTTGCGAGCGCCCACCGCGTCCATGGCTTTGAACACCTCCTTGGCCGCGAGCATGGCCGGAAGAGCTGTTCCCTTGGTTATGCTGGGATCCCTCGTCGGGGTTATCCTCATGGCCCTGCCGTTCATTAAGTTTACACGCCGCTATGTACACGCTGGCTCGATTTATAACTTCAACAGTCACGTACTCGGGTCTTCAACCGGGTTTGTCTCAGGATGGGTGTTGCTTCTGTCATATTTGGGCTTTGCTTTTGGCGGGATTGCATTAATCGGCGACTTCGGACAGGCTTTGTTAAGTCAACTCGGCCTAAATATCCCCTGGGGGCCCATAGCTTTGGTGGGAACCGGCATCGTCTACCTGATGATTACCCGGGAGATCAAAATATCGACTACCGTGGCCCTAACTCTGGAAGGGCTCTCGGTCCTAGCCATGATCATTCTGTCGGTCGTGATTGTCGGACGAGGAGGTGCCGCTCATCACTTGACGGCTCTGCCTTTCGTCCCCGCGAGCGGCATGTGGAAAGGCGTGGCTTTTGCCATGGTCTTCGGCTTTCTCTCGTATTTTGGTTTCGACGTCGCGGCAACCATCGGCGAGGAGACGCATAACCCGCGCCGCAACATCCCCATTGCCATTTTGGCCAACTTGGTGCTCGCGGGAATCCTGTACGTGTTTGTGTCTTATGCGCAAACCATCGGTTTCGGCGTCACAGCTGAAGGCATCAAAACGTTCGCTGGCACGGGCGCACCCTTAGGCCTGCTCGCCGACCGTTATGTGGGGTCCGCCATGGGTGTCGGGATCGACATCGGCGCTGTGTTCAGTGGATTCGCGGCAACCATGGCCGCTATGCAAGCCGCGTCTCGCCTCTTGTTTGCGCTCGGTCGAGATGGCGTGCTTCCCCAAAGCCTCGGTACGGTCAGCGCGAAGTCCGGCGCTCCCGTCCGCTCTATCAGCGTCGTGGTCATCGTTGGTCTGATGGTGATGTTGGTTCCGTCAATATGGGGAACCTCAGCTGCCAATATGTTTGGCTACGTGGGCACGGTCGGTGTTCTGGGATTCTTGGTGTCTTATGGCCTTACAAGCATTGCAGACATGGTCAACGAAAGCCGAACCGGCACCAATAAGGGACTCAAGGTCGGGCTGGCGATTTTGGCCCTACTTATCATTCTTTACACACTGTATGCCAACTTGTACCCCGTTCCGCCGATGCCCTACATGTTGTTCCCGTACTTGACGGCTGCGTGGATTCTGGCCGGTGTCATCCTGATGATGCAAAAGCCAACCCTCAAAGACGATATAAACCGAGCGTTGGCCGCTCATGAACGCCAAATCGACCTATAGGAGCATCGAACATGCGCAAACATTACGACCTCGCCGTCGTCGGGCTTGGTATCATGGGTTCCTCGACCCTGTACGCGGCGGCCCGTAGAGGATTGTCTGTCATCGGCTTAGAACAGTCTCCGGAACTTCCCCACGCGTCCGGATCCTCCCACGGGCAAACGCGGGTCATCCGCCAGGCTTATTTCGAACATCCAGATTATGTACCCCTCATCCAGCGAGCTTATCGGGCGTGGCATGAGTTGGAGCAGGAGTCCGGAACACGGGTGCTCTTTCAGACCGGCGGACTCATGATGGGATCACCATCATCGGCAGCCGTCAGCGGGGCCATCGAGGCTGCTGAACGACACCACTTGCCCTATGAAGTTTGGGACAGCGCCACGGTTAGCGCTCGCTTTCCTGCATTCCATCTACCGGAAAGTGAGGTCGCTGTCTACGAAGAAGCCGCTGGATATCTTCTGGCAGAAGGGGCATGGTCGTCCTTTTTGTCGGTGGCTCGCGCACGCGGCGCGGTGGTACAACTTGGCTCTCGGGTCACAGAATGGGACACTTCCGCCGACAGGATACGCCTGAATGCCAACGGCAGTGTCATCGAAGCGGACCGTTTGGTTATCACCGCGGGCCCCTGGATTCGCCATCTTTGGCCATCCTTGCCCGTCTGGGTCGAACGCCAAACGCCGTTTTGGCTTGACGACGCGTATGTGGCTGCCCTCGGCGATTACCCGATTTACCTCCACGAGGATCCTGAGGGTCAGCATGTCTACGGATTTCCCTATCGAGCCGGCGAGGGCCTCAAAATTGCGCGCCACCACGGAGGTGTCCGCTGCACCACGGAAACCGTCAGCCGCGAGGTCACTGCCAAGGACGAAGAGGCTCTGCGGGCCGGACTCGGATTTTTTCCCGCCGCCAAGGCCGCATCGGTGGCGCAATCTTCGGTCTGTCTCTATACAAACACTCCCGATGAACATTTCGTCGTCGGCCAACTCCCAGGAAGCCACGGCCGTATCGTCGTTGGCGCGGGTTTTTCCGGGCATGGATTCAAGTTCGCCTCAATCATGGGGGACTTGTTGGTCCAGCAAGCCTTCACAGACATGCCACTGCAAGAACTGGCGCTGTTCTCCCCTGAAAGGCTCCACCTTTGATGGAGCGTGGCCGAGGATTGGCGGCTACCGTTCGCCATAGACACCCGTCCCGCTTCCCAGGTAGGGCGGGCTGCGACCGGCTTGGCCCCCATTTTTTCGGGGGCCGTGGGGACGCCAAGCGGTAAAGGACCGGCTTCGGGTTCGTTCCGGAGCCGGATCTTCATGCAGGAAAATATACGCGAGGCTGGGCAGAACGGTGTTGACCAGCGGTTGTCACCATGAGTTGACGTTAGCCTGTGGACGGCTTACATCCACCGCACGGAACACGAAGGCCGTTTGGGGATTTTGAATTAGACTTAGCAACCGCGACGAATGGCCGTATGGGGGCTTATCAGAACCGCAGGCTAACGGCTTCTTTACCCCTCATTGAAATGGCCGGCGATATAGGGTCAATCGGACCGGGAGATTGGGGTCGAAGGTCCATAGGAATGCTCCCTTCAAGTGAAGAAAGGCGTAACATGTTTCGGAAGGGTTTGTCCGAGGCGCGTCTGAAGGGAGGCATATTCGTGGGTAACGCGAAACCGCTCGGTGCACCCAGCCTGGGCTTACGGTTGGCCGGATTTGTCAGCATGGCCGGAATTGTCGGTGTCAATGCCATGGGGGTCGTGGATCATGACACCAAATCCGGTATGGGATGCGGGGCTCACTGGCCCCTGTGCCATGGAGCGCTCATTCCGGCATTCTCGAACGAAGCCGTCATCATCGAGTATGTACATCGTCTTTTGACCCTTGGATTCACGATTGCCTTAGTCGTCTTTCTCTTCGACGCGCTGCGTCGATACCGGACCGAGCGGTTGTGGAAATACCTGAGCCGGTTGCTCACCGGACTGTTGGTTGTCGAAACAATAATCTGCACGGCCGGTGTTCTTTGGGCTGTGCCGAACGCCATTATGGCATGGCTAATGCCTGTGGGACTGGCGGCACAGGCGCTCTTGTGGCTAATGGTAAGGCGGAATGTCCGCACGCGTCCGCTTGGGAAAGAGGGAGAGGCGGGCAGACTCCACGCATCAACCATCAGTTTGGCGGCTCTGGCGCTCTTCGGATATCTCTACTTGGGAGCTTGGATCTCCTATGCTGGTCCTGCTGGGCTGACACGTGGGTTGATGGTGGTGGCCGGTATCCTGTTGGCCCTCTTCGGCCTAGCCTGGATCGTTCGCGATCGGCAAGCGGGGGTTGCCATTCCATACATGGCGTGGCCGTTCCTGGCTGCACCGTTTGTGGTCCGATTTTCCAGAACCACCATCATGGGGGATTTGGCGGTCTATGTGTGGCTGTCATGGTTGACCGGGATGTTTGCGCTGCGCGTCATGGCTGGTCTCAGAGGGCCGGGAACCAGAGTCGTGGAAAGTCAGTCCGTGGGGGACGCCTCATCGGCGTGAAGCCTCCCGGCTACAGTATTCCTGTAGCCGAGAACAGGCGTGTCTCCAACGCGCATGCGCGTGGGGAGACGATACCTAGATGGGGGCAATCTCCAGGGGGCATAAACCACGAATCCAGCAACAGGATAAGCCCACTGCAGTGAGCGATTCATTGCCGCATCATAAGTCGATCCCTGGGTTTCATGGCGATGTCGCAGTAAGTGCTGGGCTTGATCGATGCGCCTCTGGATTGAGGAAAGCTGAGCCCGGCGACAAATGATCTTGCCGCCGTCAGCAACGGCGGAAGGTATGGGTTACACAACCAAGCCGATCTCGAGAGATTTTCGCCGCATTACTCCTCGGGGGATTGGGGTTCTTCTGACATGTTGACGCCATCGTACTCGGTCAATTCCTCCGCCAATTGCAACAGCGTGCCGGAGCGGCCCACGTTTAGGGACCCCATCGGTCGGCCGGTATAATAGGTGGCCATGCCTATCGTCCTGGCGGCCATGTCATCGAAGGGGTTGTCACCCACCATGAGACACGACTCCGGGGAGACCCCAAGTCGTTCGGCCACTTCGAGAAAATAGGCGGGATAGGGTTTAGTGGAGAAAAATTGGTCGGTGGCGATGACGTCCCAGTTCACGTCATCAAGTTGGGCGCGATCCAGACGGTTGTGTACCACGGCCGAGTGATAGATGGGCGTGGTCGCTACGGCGATTTTCAGACCGCGTGCCTGTGCTGCTGCCACAGCGCGGCGGCTGCCCGGCATGGGCCGACCTCCGGGGAGAATTTTCGCGGCCTCGGACAGGCTAAAGGCGTCGATTCTTCGTGACAACTCGGCGGGGCTCACTCCCAAGGACTCGCCTAGCGCGTCCATAAGCGCGGCACGGTTGGTTTTTTGAGGATGGGCTGCGGCCAGGGCTCCGGCGGCCGCCGACCAGAGAGCCTGGACGAAGGCATCCGCATCCACCCAGGGATGCAAGTACCTTGCCAGTTGGGCCATGTAGTCCTCAAGAAATGCATCCCCGTCGATGTCGAGCAGCGTCCCATCCAAATCGAAGAGTACCGCTTTCAGCATCCTGTTCACTCCTGCCATCTAGAAATATGTCATTGGTTGATCATTGAGATCAACGATGACGGTCTTCTCTTCGAGATACTCGTCGAGGCCCGAAGCCCCCAATTCCCGACCCAACCCGCTCATCTTGAAACCCCCAAAGGGTGCGGTGGGAGTCAATACCTGCACCGTATTGATCCAGACGGTTCCCGCCTCTATGGCACGGGCCATGCGCATCGCCCGCCCCACATCGCGGGTGAATACGGACGCGGCCAATCCATATTCAGTGGCATTTGCCAGCTTGATCGCGTCGTGCTCCGTGTCAAAGGGGCATACCGCCGCTACAGGACCGAACAGTTCGCGCTGGAACAGGGACATCGTAGGCGCAACATCCGCAACGACAGTCGGGGCGAACAGGAATCCGGGACCGGTAAGCGCCGTGCCCCCCGTCAGCACGCGGGCGCCAGCGCGGCAGGCGGCGTCGATCTCCGCCTCAAGCAGATGCATGCGAGCCTCGGAAATCACTGGGCCGATGTCAATGGAGGGGTCTAAGGCATGCCCCACCCTAAGGTCCGCTGTGCGCTCCGTCAACCGCGCCACAAATGATTCGTAGAGGCTGGATTGAACCAGTACACGGGTCGTGGCTTGGCAGACCTGGCCGCTGTTGAAGAAGTTGCCGAAGAGAGTCTGCGAGACTGCCTCCTCAAGATCGACATCGTCGAACACAATGAGCGGAGATTTTCCGCCAAGTTCCAGGCTGACCCGTTTGATGGTGTCGGCACTCGCGCGCAGGATGTCTTTTCCGGTTTTGGTTTCCCCCGTGAACGCGATTTTCGCGACCTGGGCGTGTCGCACGAGGGAGGCACCCACCTCATCCCCTCCGGGTACGATATTGACAACCCCGTCGGGTACGCCGGCACGCTGCAACAATGGACCGAGCTCCAGGGCCGTCACCGGTGATTCGGGCGCAGGCTTGAGCACCACGGTGCAACCCGCGCCGAGGGCTGCCGCCAATTTCCAGCTGGGCAGCATCACGGGGAAATTCCATGGTGTAATGAGGCCGGCTACGCCGACTGGCTCCTTGAGCGTCATCGCAAGATACTGGGGAGGCGCTCCGGGGATGTCGACCGGCATGGTTTTCCCAGTCACGGAAGGAATCAATCCGGCGAAAAATTCGAAAGCCGCGGCGGCGTAGGGCACCTCGATAAATCGTGCTGCTCCAAGCGGCATCCCCATTTCTGCCGCTATGCGTTCCGCCCACTCCACGTCGGCCTCGCGGAGCAAGGCTGCAACCGCCATCAGGGTGCGTTGGCGTTCCAGTGGCGGAAGTTTCCGCCAACGGCCGTCCTCGTGGGCCTCCCTGGCCAAGCGGCAGGCGGTGTCCAACTGCTTGGCGTCGGCCGCAGGGACTTCCCAGAGCCGCGATCCGTCGGACGGCGAATGAATAACCAGCGGGTCACCTTTGCCCGGGATAAATTGTCCATTGATCCAAGGCCCCGTCGGCGCCAAGGCGGTCATCGTCCTACCTCTAAGAGGTCGCTTCGGCCGATTTCCTGCAAGTACTCCCGGTAAAGCGGGTAGATGGTGTCCAAATGCGGAATGAGCTTCATAGCGCGAGATAGCGGGCCATGCGCAACCACTTGTTGGCGGGCAAGTGCCTGTTGGAGATTGACGCGGCCCAGCCAGAATCGGTGCGCCGTATCCCCATCTTGTTCGAACGTCAGCAAGACGGAATCGGTCGGGGAACCGTACGCCACCCGGAATGGAAGGGGAGCATTCGGGCTCTCCGGAATCCACCGGATGCGCGTTGCCGGATTGCGAAAGACGAATTCTAGCGTGCCCCCGATTTGGTGAATCAGGTATGCTTGCTCAACGCTCCTCAAACGCTCGAAGAAATTACCCAGAACATCTTCCAAGGCTTGTGCGCTCTCAAACACCGCCATTTTACTCCTCCCCTTCATTTACCAAGTAATGACGCTCCGCCCGCCTTTAGCGGCGACCAGATCATCGAACGCGCGGTTCACGTCACGGAGCGAATAGCGTCGCTGAATCAGTGGGGCAATGCGCAACAGCCCGGCCTGCCACAGTGCACCCAGCCGGGGAATGTCGCGAAGTGGGACCCCGGATCCATATCACGAGCCCGTTAGGGTCTTTTCTTGGGAGACAAAGGCGAAGGCGTTCAACGCCACCGAGTCGTTGGGTTCGGGAACGCCTACAGCCACGGCGGTGCCGCCCTTGCGCGCGGCGTTGAACGCCAGTGCCAAAAGGTCCGCTCGTCCCACGGCATCAAAGGCCACGTCGACGCCCACGTCCCCGGTCAGGTCCAAAACCTGTAATAAGGGGTTCCCGTCGTCGGGATTGACGACTTCTGTGGCACCCAACTCTCGCGCCAACTGTCGATTGGCTTCCGAGGGATCGACGGCGATGATGCGGGCGGCGCCACGTATGCGGGCACCCTGCACGATGTTGAGGCCCACTCCCCCCACGCCGATGACCAGAACAGCGTCGCCGGGCCGTATGGGCGCACGGAAGGCGGCACCGATGCCCGTCTGCACCGCGCACCCCAACAGCGACGCCTCGTCGAACGGCATGGCGCCGGGGACGGGGATAGCGCTCGCTTCCGAGATCACCACGTAATCCGCCAAGGTACCTGTCGAAGAAAAGACCGACACGGCCGCGCCATTGGTCGTCGTGACGCGCGTCGCGCCGGTGGGAAGGTACCCGTTGACGGCAGCATCGTTGGCGCTTTCGCACAATTCCGGTTGGCCGTCCACACACCGCGGGCACTGACCGCAGGAAGGAAGCCAACTGAGCACGACCCGGTCACCTGGAGCCACCCGGGTGACTCCAGATCCGATGGTGCGAACGATGCCGGCACCTTCGTGTCCGAGCACGAGGGGCACGGGAAGGGGCAAGTGTCCGGTTACGGCATGCCAATCTGAATGGCAAACCCCCGAGGCTCGCATTTCCACTAATACCTCGCCGGGGCCGGGATCATCAAGCGACAGGTCAGCCACTTCCACCGGTCGACCGTAGTCGAACAACACAGCAGCAGAAATTTTTAGGGGCACAATGTCACTCCTTAAAAATGATCTTGGCGTCAAACAAAACTGCTTAACTTAATGGCTATGGGCTCTGGGCGGGAGGTATTCACCGATCAAAAACATTTAGACCATAGGAACTTGAGCCAACACACGACCTTCCAGCCGCTCCAAGATGTCGGGGAAATTGGGTCCCGTAGCGGTGATGCCGTGGTTCCGCAACCCGATGATGGTGCGCTCCGGGTGCGGATCTTGGTCTAGCAGTACGGACATGGCATTGCCCATTTCCACCGTGCCGCAGGGATAATTGACGCTGGTCGTCGGAACGCCGTTTACCCACGCATGGATGTGGATGATGGCGCCAATTTCAGGATGCTTTTGGTACACACCCCAATGTTCGATCGCGTCCACTGACACCCTCAAGGGTTCGGACCCGGGAGCCACCGAGAGTCGCATGGCCCGAATGTCGGGGTCGTAGCCCTTTACCAGCAGAATGTCGTGGCTGACGGTGCCGATCTTGCCCTTGTCGATTCCGCTGGCTGACATCCAGAACTGCCCGTCGCGATGCTGCGCGCTCAGATTCCCGTAGCTAAGTCCCCCGATGTTAAAGACGCGTTTTAGGTGCCGGTAATCGTCAGCCGGTAGCATTTCCGCCACGGGGTAAGGAGCCGGAAAGAGATCCCATGCGGCGAGCCGTCGGCTTGCGTCGCGCATCTCACGGGTGATTTGGTTCCCCTGCCATAGTGCCTCAGGCAAGTCCTCATCAAATATGTTGTCAATTACGAGGTGCGACGTAGCCAACGGCTCAATCCGTTCGTACAGGATCTCCGGCCACTCAGCAAGGTCGTGCGAGACTTGATAGTTTCCGAGTTCAGGGGTCACGAGATACGTAGTGTCTAGTCCGGCGCCGCTGATTACAAGATTGGCCAAGGACCGCACTAGGAGGGGATACAACTGTTGTAAGGGGTTGGTCAACGGCTCGTTCCACGGAATCAGGCTGACCACGAAGGTAGCTTGTGAGTGACGACGGAACGGACGCGCCCGTCGGGGGGACACAAGATGAAAGACCAGACCAGCTTTTTCCGCATCGCGCGTCTCTTCGTGCCCATGGTTGCGCATGGCGCGGTCGAGGGCGGCGTGCACGGTCTGGAACCAGGGGGACGGATCCACCCCATCAAAGTGGTAACGCATATCTATTCTTCCTCCTTACCAAGCAAGCGCTTGCTTGCAATCATGCCAGGTCTCGGGCGAAAGAGCAAGACCTAATCTAACTGGCAAAAATGTTCCGGAGTGTTGCGGCGGCTGCCCCCGGCGCTAGTCCTACCGGGGCCCCTTATGCTGTTGCCTTAAGCTGAACGCTTAAGCAGCATGGGCGTAACCGGATGGCACACTATCACTATCCGGGGGAGATACATTTGATCCAGGACTTGTCTAACCACGACCGGAAAAACGCAACGCTTTCGGCTGCGAATGCCGTCGGTGCCGCAGTAAGAAAAATTCATGGGGCATGACAGGCAGCTGATCGTTCGCATTGCGGCCGTATTCACAGTCGCGGTCCACCGAGGATCGTGGCGATGGCCCGCAAACGTTCCCTCTTCAGAGCTGCATCCGGTGGATATGGTCTTTCACCGAAGGTTTACTCTACGCCATAATGGGGGATTCCAACTACATCAAGGCATTGTCCGATCTGTAGGGGTGCGTTGGTTGGGTCGAAATCCCGGATATATGGCTCGCCCAACGGCGGAGTACCCGGATTAGGGACGTGCGGACGGCACAAAAGGGGTCATTAGGCCCTTGGCCTTTTGCAAAAAACCTCAAATGCTGTGGGTAACGGAGGGTTTCGGTTTACCCAGTCATTGTGCCCTCTGCACCCCGCATGCCCTGCCCTTGTATATGACATTTAGAGGCCGAGGAGGGGTGTGCCGGGATTGGTATTAACGAGACTCTTAAAGCCACGGTGGCCAAAGCCCGTCAGCGGCGTGCACTTATGGTGGGTTCTTTGGCCTCGTCCTTGGCCGAAACGGCGTTTCTCGGGGCACGGTGCGATAAAGCATTCATGGCATCAAAGGAGGCCGATAGGCCGTGATGACGAGCAGCGGGGCGAGGTCGCGGGCATCATGGACAGAGTCTGCAATCTGGGCTGGCGCGCACGCCATTAATGATGGGTATCCCACCCTTTATCTGCCGTTGCTGCCGATCTTGATGCAGCGATGGCACTTTGCCGCGGCCCAGGCCGGTCTGCTGGCTGGATTGTTAGCCCTCACGACACAAGCTCTGCAGCCCCTGCTGGGAGCGTGGGCAGATCGCCGTGGGGGTCCCTGGTTTATTGTCGGAGGCCTAGGAGCTTTTTCAAAAATTGACCCGGACGGCTCCGCGGACGGGTGTCAAAATTCGCTGGGGTGGGCGGCCATT
>NZ_JABBVZ010000106.1 GCF_012933365.1 Sulfobacillus harzensis
GGCAGTCCGCGCGACCGGTCTTACACCGGCTAGCACATCACGGTTTCCTGGCTGCACGGCTAAGCTTTACTCTGGCCACCATTGCAGGCGGCACGTGTTCCTTGAGCTTGCAAGGCGCAACCCCCGAATCTGCCGTAGGGACGGCACACTCGGACAACGAGCTGTTAATAACCCTTGTGACCTCAACGCGGTACAATGACCATAAGGCAGGGGGGCGCGGTGGGGGATTATCACGTATGGCGCTTCATCCTTGAGACCCTGAACGGAGTCGTTGTTTACATCCGATTGCAAGGGCGACGGGCGCGACTGATCTTGATCGGTCTATTCGGCGTCGGCTTGATCGGTACAGCGATCTTTGGTTGGGACCGCACGCCGCACCAGTTGCACCAATTGGTAGTGGTTACGGCCATCAATGTCGTTGGGCAGACAATGCTCATCGCGGTTTTCGGCTGGAATCCCGGCAAGCCTCGTCGACGCAAACGACACGCTCGTTAGGTCGTGTTCACAAACCTAAGGCGCGGGTTGATCTAAAATCGCCAGCAACAACGTCGCAATCGGGCCAATGAACAGGGAAATGAAAAACCAGTTCAACCCGCGCCGACCTTTGGCCTGAGCGATGTTGGCATTGATCAGCATCAGCGTGCCCCACCCGACTTCGTATCCATGTGATCCCATCTTCATTCCTTCCTGTCCTACCGTAACGTCCGCCGAACATCCCTCACGATGGCCACAATCACCACCACCAAGGCCATGTTGATAACAATCCAAACACCTACAAACAGTCCCCTCAAGAATCCATGCAGTCGGCCATTCTCACCGCTGCTCAGAATCATCGAATCCGACGCCAATAACAGCAGGCCCACAGCCAGACGATAATTGAGTGGCATCCGACGCCAGCGTTGGCGGCGACCAGCCTTCCATGCCCGGAACCTCGCGATCATGCATTCACCTCTACATGATGGGATATTGCGAGAATAGTATATCGTCTCCGAGGTGCGTAGCGAACGCGTAATGCCCGATTGAGGCTCCCCTCAGGCGACAGCTATCTCCGTAAACCGCGAAGTTCCGTCCGGCGAACCCCTATGGCTCGCCCACTTCGAATCGCCGCCACCCCCACGAGGATCAGCGGCACCAGTAAAGCCAGGACCGGATGAGCCAGCGCGGAGCCGACCAACAGCATCACACCACAAGCCAAGACGGCCGCGTCATGTTCCCCGATACGGCGCTCGCTGGACTCGCTCGTCAGCAATGGGCCTTCGGCTACCCACCAGGCCACAATCAGTCCAAACCAAAAGAGGCCGTGAAGCCACGTCACGGGGACCGACAACGGAAGAACCACCCACAGCACAAAGCTGATCGCGGCGACGATGGTCAACGGTATGGCGGTCGCCCGGAGGTAGCGGTGGATGTCGCTTTCGGGCCAAAACTGACGGACAAAAGAGTTCCCCACGTCGTTGCGGTACCAAAGCTGCATTCCACCGAAGCGAAACCGGTAAGCGACCACAATCCAAAACATCCAGGCTGTCCAGGAGTGTGTCAAAAATACCGCTAACAGTGCACTCCGAAATAAGGCCGCCGTTTCCAGCAAGTACAACGCCTGCCGCGGCAAACGCAGGCCGCTGACGGCAAACCGCGAGACCTCCCACCATGGCATAGGCCAGGAGCGAAGCCGACCGCGCGCTTTCTTGCTGCGCATACCGTGCTGTACCAGCACGTCCCGGCGCACCACCTTAGCCCCTCCCATTCCGAAAACGGGCATTGCGGCGCGAATATCGGCATAGAGAGTGCTTTGCGAGGCGATAGAAATCATGTTCACCCGCCCAGAAACCGAAACCGCGAGCACCCAGAGTGCGGCCCACCCGGCCAGTTCCTCGACCAGAGCCAGCGCCACTGAGCTCGTTCCCAACGGCGCCAGCACTCGGGCAAACGGTGCCGCAGCCGTCGCCGTCAGGAGTCGAATGGGGATCATCAGGCCCGGCAAGAGCCACAACAACTTCGGGGGAGGGCCGGAACGTGCGGCGCGGGCGCTGGACAGAACCCATCCGGCCGTCTGGATGGCGGCGACGACCGCCGCTGTTAAGAGACTGGCACCGTAGAGATGTCGGCCTCCCAGCAGACTGAAGCCCACCGTCGCCACGATAAGAGCCATGACCACCACCTTAACCTGCTTCGACACGAAGCTGGCGAATAGGATAGCCCGCCGCGACAGCGGAGACACCGCCATCCACTCCAAATCACCATGAGGCATCAAAATGGGGAGCCGAGCCAGGGCTGCCGACCACCAGATCATGGCCGTCATGTAGAGCACGGTGGGAACCGCCACCGCAAGGCCAGGCGGTATTCTGGATCCGACCTCGTGGGCCATGTGAATCAATCCCGACCAACTGACCAGCACCCACCCGATTCCAATGAGAAAGAGGTAAAAAGCATAAACGCGCGTCATCATCGTGATGGACTTGGTGTCGACACCCAAGACCTCCAGCCAATACACGACATGGGCCTTCCATTGGCGCAGGCGGATTTGGGCCACCAGCTTGAGGTCATGCATCATGACGACCGACGCCGCGCTGCCAACGCATCCCGGAGCACACGAACAGGAATCGTGCTTTGGGCCACCCCCGAATACTGATCTCGCACGTGATTCCAAGACAAATCTTCGATGACTTCTCCTTGGTCAAGCAGAATCACGCGGTCGGGCGGATCCGAGTCGGGCAGCACATGCGTACTGGTCATGATGGTGATGCCCGAGTCCGCCAAACTGCGCAGATACTGGGCCAGATATTCCTGGGAATACGGGTCAAGCGGGCCGAACGGCTCGTCTAAAAGCAGGAGCTTAGGCTCGCAAATTAACGACATGGCCAACCCGAGTTTATATTGCATGCCGCGGGAAAAGCTCGCCGGAAAGGCGTCTTTGTTTGACCAAATCCCAAAGGCGGTCATCAAGTCTTCCGCCGTCGACTGCCATTCGCCAATCCGATGCGCCTCGGCCACCCAGCCGACATGTTCCCACGCCGTGAATTCCGCATAAAATTGGGGCGTGTCCGGAACCAGCTTAATCCATTGCCGAGCCTGGCGCTCGTTCTTTTCCAGTGCACGTCCGAACAGCGAGACCACCCCGCCGGACGGTCGCTGCCATCCGGCGGCGCACCGAAGCAGGGTTGATTTGCCCGCCCCGTTTTCTCCCAGCAACAGAACGTACTGGCCCTCGGAAAGCGCCAAGCTTACTTCCCGCAGCGCGTGATAGGTTCCATACAAGACGTTCAATCGATCGAGTACCAAACTTTTCAATTCTATATGTCACCCGCCGTCATGGAGTTTGTCTTTCCTGGACCAGGACCTATTGTTGCAGCATGCACCCACCCGGTGCGGCGGACAGTTAGCCGCAATCTGCGGTTGACTGGCCACGTCGGGGTAGTCGAACAACCTAATACTCCTGCGATGACTATATCAGAAAACTTTGCCAAGTTGCTCGGCTGCCCTAGAGTCGGCTACTGCTTGATGCATTGTCGCCCCCGTTAACTACCGGAAGTTTCTAGGTGTATACGCTCCTAGCTGCTGTTGATACGCCCGATACCGGGTTCCAGGACGAGCTACATGCGCATGCGAACCCACCTATTGCGAAGATACCTCTGTGGGGATGAGCTTATGAGGTCGAACGGATATGGTCCGCCACCGAACCCACGACGGATGCATCGACCCAATGGACGTAATGGCCGCCGTTGACGCCAATCGCCCCTATATGTGGATTGCGACGGAGTACCCACTGCACCGATTGTTCCACCTGGCGTTGCACCTTGGAAGGCTGCGACGGCCTGGTGCTGTAGACAAGCAAAGTGGGTATCGCAATGCGGGCCAAGAGTCGCGGCGACTGAGCCCGATACAGCGCGAGGAGGAGCGCCAGCCCCGCAGTCACTAATACCGGTTCATAAGTCAATGCTTCGCGGAGATAGTAGTCGTCCTCGAAGGCATACCTGCCCTTCTGCCGACAGGCGTTGATGCGATGCTCCAGCGTCTCCGTCTGATCCGCCGGATCGTTGAGGCGGTCAAGCCACCGCGACAGGCGTTGGCTGCCAACCATATCCAATTGTTGGTTGGCAACCTCGCGATATTCCGAAACCACGAGATCTTGAAAATGAATCCCGACGACGTCCTTTTTGGCGTAACCCAGAATCTCGGACACCACGGGGTTCGCTTCCACAACGATTCCGTCCGTTGACAGCACAAACACTGCATCAGGATTGTATTCGATGAGCGAATGGTAGAGGTCTTTCGAGGGTTCCCCAAACACTAAATTCTGGCTCATTTGATCTCCTTTGACTTATGCTGCCTGGTATCGCCATTCGCTCGAGGCCGTGACTGGGGCGTCCCGGACTTTCGTCTGAGGGTGCGTTGTCGGTATCTTTAGCCCTATAGAAACAAGGAAATGGCCGTAACAAGCCCCGGCGCGTCTATGACAAAGACCGCATCCGGCGCCGTTTGTTCAGACGTTTCACGGCTTGTTTTCTTAACGTCCGCCCTCGGTCTTTGCGACACGTCACGTCTCGAATGAAGTATTGAACCGCCGACTTCCCCTCGTACACGATTTTAGCTCCTGTGGCTTCAATAACCAGTTCTTGGCCATCAAGGCGGATACAACGGTTTTCTAACGCAACGATCGGGGGTTCGGTCCCTCCAGTTGTGTTGGCGATGCGGCTCGCCACGTCCAGGTCTCGAAAAGGCGTGAAGTCGCGGACGGAACGTCCGATGAGATCGGCCCGGGTTGCCGCGCCACTCATGGTTACGGCGGCTTCATTACAAAACAGAATTTGTCCGTCGGCATGCACGACAATCGCTTCCGGCGACAGTTCCACTAATCGGCGGTATCGATCTTCGCTTTGGCGCAAGGCCTCTTCCCGTGTCTTGCGGTTGGTGACGTCTCGACTGGTGACTAAAATCCGATCCACGGTCCCATCCGGCGATACAATCGGGCTGGCGATGCCTTCGACCCAAAGGAGCGAGCCGTTTAATGTCGGAAATCGCCACTCCGCACACACGGTGCGGTTGGTGGATATCATTTCGGCCCAAAGTCGCCGAATCGCCGAGATATCGTCCGGATGTACCAAAGAAAAGGCCGACTGCCCTTCGAACGCGGACAGCTCACGCCCCAAGATCCGTGCGTGGGACGGGGACGCGTACTGGATGGTCCCGTTTCGATCCAAGATGGCAATGAGATCCTCCGAGTGTTCG
Organism: Sulfobacillus harzensis; assembly: GCF_012933365.1. Classification (GTDB taxonomy): domain Bacteria; phylum Bacillota; class Sulfobacillia; order Sulfobacillales; family Sulfobacillaceae; genus Sulfobacillus_B; species Sulfobacillus_B harzensis. Next base: position 5,227 of record NZ_JABBVZ010000106.1, read on the forward strand.
GCAATCAATCGGTATTGCGCTTCTTGCTGCGCCAGACGGTCCATCAAGTGCGCCACTTCCTGTTCCTTTTCCACCCGGTCCGTCACATCAACACAAGATCCAATGACCTCGACGACATGTCCCCCCTGACGAATCGGCCGCAAGGAAGCCACATACCAAACTCCGTGGTGGCTTCCTTCATAGGTGACGTTCTCTTCCCCTTCCCACGCCCTCCGATAATATTGGGTTTTCCGGTCCGCCTCCTCAGGAGACAGAAAATCCTTGAGTTCCTGCCCAACCACGTGTTCGGGCGTGAGACCCAGGCGATACAGCAGTTCCCCGTCACACAACGTATGAATAAATCGGCCATCCCATCGGGTAAACTTGAACGTCATGCCTTGCTGGTGCCTCAACGTGTCGGCTAATTCCTGTTGTGTCTGATGAAACACGGCTTTTAATCGTTGTTGGTGGGATAATTCGGGGGGGATTCCCTCGCGATGGATAATCTCCTCGATCTGACCAAATGTCGAAACCAAGTCCTTGGGGGGCACCGGTTTACTGAACAGATATCCTTGGCCGCGGTCGCAGAGATGTTGTTGGAGAAAGATCAGTTGATCCTTGGATTCAATCCCTTCCGCCACCACTTCCACCTGCAACTCATGGGCGAGCGCGATAATGGTCCGTACAATCGCCGCATCCTTCCGGTCGACCACGCAATTGTTCACGAACGCGCGGTCAATCTTAATCACGTCGATGGGCAGTTCTTTGAAGTTCAAGAGCGAGCTATACCCAATGCCGAAATCGTCCAGGCTGATACGGACGCCGAGATGGGTTAACGATTTGAGGATGGGGAGAATGCGGGGAACATCCATCATCATGTCTTCCGTAATCTCTAGCTCCAACTGGGTGGGATCCATGCCCGTTTCACGCAAAATACCCTCAACGCTCTCGACGAACCGAGGTTGATACAGCTGACGCACCGCGAGGTTCACCGCCATGATGGTCGGTGGAAGCCCGGCGTCCCGCCATGCCACGCTCTGGGTACACGCATGTCGCAACACCCATTCACCGATGGGGACGATTAGGTCCGTGGCCTCAGCTATGGGGATGAACTCTGCGGGAGCGATGAGGCCGCGCGTGGGGTGATGCCACCGAATCAGGGCTTCAACCCCGGTAATGTGTCCCGAAGCCAAATGCACCTTAGGCTGGTAGTATAACTGGAATTGGTGACCGTCTAGCGCGCTTTTAAGATCGTGTATTATTTGTGACTTCGTCATACAATCTTCACCTTCAATCGTTGTCCCTTGTGGGGGTCATGATGTGTCGATGTGTATAAGTTGGGTCTCCACCAACGCTGCCGTTGCGTCACGTGGTGGGCGGGAACGGTATTGTAGTCACCGGGTGTCGCCCACGGCCAGGATATGTCTCCCCTTACCCCGCTATCGCCTGGGGCCCCTCAGCGGAAGGCTGGCGCTGCCTCTACGCGAGGGAATCGCCCGCTTGAAATATGGTTAGGAGGGCGGTTACGCATTCCGGCGCCAAGGCTTCGCCACCCGCGTGTTGAATGTCGTCGAGTACGGCCCGATGCCGGCGACCGTTAACGGTTGTCTCACGCGCATACCAATCGGCTGTGGCGAAAATCCGTGCCAACAAGGCAATCTCGTCGCCCGCCTTCCCTGCGGGAAATCCACGCCCGTCCCACCGTTCATGGTGGTCGGCAATGGCCGCTGTGACAACGTCCGGCAGACCCAAGCGATCCAGCAGTTGCACACTCATGGCCGGATGCTGTTCGTAGACCTCCCGAGCCGCCGGGGGCATCTCTTCCCTTGGATCGTGTGCCCCGCCCACCACTGAAAGGCCCAGATCTGCCAGCCGACAGACGTATGTAAGCCACTTCTGATCCTCAAAACCGAGACCCATCGTGTCGGCCAGGCGATTAGCGATGAAGAGCCGAATGTCGGCCAACTGTGACGCCCGCGGCTCCACCAGTTCTTGCGCCGCCATGTTTTCGAGCAGGACCGTCCAACGCGTGAGCTCGTCGAGCACCGGACTGGTCCGAACGGTATCGCCCTGCTGTTCCGCCTCGGCGATCGACTCATTCAGTGCGGCCCATCGATCCCAGCGTCCACTCCGCCCATAGAAACTTTGGGCATGGTCAAACAATCGCACGGCTAACCGGCCGTGGCCGGCCCGCCACGCCATCCGGCCCAGAACCTCCGCGAGATGCGCCATTTCTTCCGGCTCAAAACTGGTCATCCCGTCCCACATCGCCGCAAAGGCGGCCTGGCCCCAGCGGTGCATGGCGTCCGTCTGCCCCTCCAACAAGGCAAGACGTGCTAACCCATTCACTGCGCGAATCGCTGGGCCGTCGGCGACGGTAATCGCCTGCTCTAGCCATTGCCGTGCGGCGTCCAGCTGACGCAGTTCCAGATAACTCAGCCCGAGATTGGTGCAAATTGGATATTCGTAGGGGCTATTGGCACCGAGTAGCTGACGCGCCCGCATCAGGGAATGAATGGCCGATTCATAGAGCGCCATATCGCCCTGCATGCTACCCAAATTGCTGAACACAATGCCCCGCCGCTTCGGCGAAAGGCCATCCGAATCTTCGACAAGGGCTTGGGCATCACGAAACGCCTGGTCCCGTTGGCCGGCGAAGAGACGCGCGACCGCCCGCCGCATCATCAAGGCGGCCCGGCCTTCCTTGTCCTCCAAGGAGGTGACCGCCAGCGCCTGGTCGAAGGCCGCGATGGCCTCGGCGGGTCGCTCACGTTGCGCCGCAATTTTCCCGATGCCGTCATAGACACGAACCACCGTCGCGCGATCCGGCCCGATGGCCAACGCCTCGTCCCAAAAATCGCGGGCGGCTTCAAAGAGGCCCATGCGGAAGTAGCGTTCGCCGTGCGTGGCGAGGTCTTCGGCACTACGCACAGGGCACCGTAAACGTGATGCGCGTCCCGCGGCCAGGCGCACTGGCCAGATCAGCCTGCCCTCCAACCACTTCGAGCCGTTCCACCATGTTGCCCAATCCATAATGCCCCACAGGCCGGTGTGTCGGATCAAACCCCTTGCCATCGTCCGCCACGACACACGTTACGCGGTCATCAGAGGCTGTGAGCTCAATCCTGATGGCGCGAGCTTCCGCATGTTTAGCCGCGTTCGTCAAGGCTTCCTGAACGGCGCGATATAGCATCATTGCCGCATGCGCCGGCAGAACGCGCACATCACCGCTGACATGCAGCGAGACCGGGACCGCCCAATCCCGTTGAACGCGATGCGCCAAGCCCTTGAATGCGTCGTCGAGACCCATGGCGTCGACGGCGATGGGCTGCAAGTCATAGATGAGCTGGCGAAGCTCCGTGGTGGCTTGGATTAACCGGTGATGCATCCGCCGAATCTCCTCTTCGGCCAAAGTCGGATTGACCTGAATCAACTGGCTCAGCATATCCAGTCGCATACTCGTGTTTGACAGCACCTGTACCGGCCCGTCGTGCAAATCGCGGGCAAAGCGCCGCCGTTCTTCCTCCAAAATGCGCACCGCCTGTTGTGAGCGGTTCATAACTCACGACCTTTCAGGAAAAGGGGGAGGGGACATCCCCTCCCACTATGATTAATCCCAGATGTATTCCATCCGATCGTTGGTCGTCTTCATGGCCGTGCCCTGGGACGAGCGATGAGCCTGCCCCGCGGCGCTGCCCGTGTTGGACACCGCGTACGTCGGCTTGCCGGGCGTCCCCACGGCATTCGCCATATAGGCGGACGTCGCCGGTGCCGAACCGACCGCCAAGGTGGCGGCAGCCAACAGCCCAAGAATAACGCGCTTCATACATGATCACCCCCTTTCAATGTGGCGTAGGTCAGATGCAAGGGCCGGTGCGGGGTCCGCAACGTATGACGGAGACCGCCAATGACGACCAGCACTCCCGGATAGGCAGAATCCGCCTCAACCACCCCATCCGCCGATGCAATCTCGATGCTGGTCTCGGTCCCTTCAACGACGCCTAGCGTTTCGCATTGGACCCGTTCCGTGGCCGACACAAACCCTCCCACTACGGCGCGGGTGGCGATGACCGACGCGGCCGCCAAACGGGACGATCGGGCACTATCCACGGTGAGCGTGCCCGTGGCATCAATGGAGCTATTCTCGACCGTACTGAATCCCGTCGCATGCGGAATCCGCCCCATCGGCACCGCGTCAACCACTGGGTCACACATTTCGAGCTCGGTGCGTAGACTCCAGAGGTGACCAAGAACGTGGTCCAACTCCTCTCCCGCCATGAGATGATGCTGGATTTCGGCTGCCAGGTCGACCAAAGGTCCTGTCCACCGCAGTCCGGGCCAACGCGATGCGGTTTGTAACCACGCTAAGGACTCCAACACATCCGTGAACTTGTCCGCTACCACCCGCGCAAGCACCTCGCCCAAGCGGGGGCCCAGCGAGCGCAACTCATCGACCGTCAACTCGAGATCATAGAGCCCATCGACGACCCGCGTCGTATGATGGCGAATCCCGTCGCGGACATAGCGCTCGAGCCCGACGGTCACCCGTGACTCTGCGGTGGTGCCCGCGACCGTTATACCGCCCCCGACCACTACTTCGGCATTGCGCAGGTCACCGTGCACCGTCAGATTGCCGGAGACCACGACGGTCCGTCCCTGGATAGTGCCGCGTACGACGAGATCGCCGTCGACCGCCAAGACGTCGGAAGCCGCCCCGATGGCCGCCATCTCATGCTGCGCCACCACATCCACGACGTGCGCATCAAAAATGACCACGCCCGGGCGAGTGGCGACCAAATGGGTTCCATGGGTCATCACCGTCACGCCGGGGCCGAGACGCACCTCATGACCGGGTTGAATCATGGGGGCTGGCAGCGCCTCACCGCGGACCGTCTGACCAGCCCGTGCCGGCGCCGGACGGCGACGGCCAATCGTCTCGCCGGTGACAACCCTCCACGGCCCCTCCAGCCCTTCCGGGCGGAACGACTCCAGCGTTCCCCCGCCCGGCTGTGGAGCAACACCCCGTGCGACGACCAACGCCCCTGATTCGTGCCGCGCTAAAAACGCTTCGATGGTCGCGGCATCCACAATGCCCGCTGTAATACCGGCGCGCGCCAGATCGGTGTGAACCTGGGCCAGCGTCACCGGGGGCGGCTCGACTACGATGCGCCGGGGCTCCAGCGTAAGCCGTGGCGACGGGGTGCTCGGCACCAACGTCCGACGCTCTCCCACGACATACGCCACGTTGAGCACGGCCTCCATCCCGTCCGGCGACACCGTAATCGTTAGCCGCGACTGCGGCGCCTGTACGAGCAGGCGGACATGGACCCGCGTATTCTCCTCCAAAACGTGCTCGCCCACAACCCGCGACCCGTTGACGGACACGCGGAGCCAATCCCAGTCGGGCACCACCACCACGGGATAGTGACCATGGCGGCCGCGGGGATTTCGAATTTGGAGCTTGCCCGCACTATCCACCCAGATGAGCCCATCATGGGCTTCAAGCGAACGTAGTGGCTGCGGCGGCGAGGCTGGAGGAACCACGTGCGGATCGGGTGACGTGGCTGTCGTAACTGGTGGCAGCGATGGGCCCGTCGCACGCCAGCGCTTGAACCAACGGTCTATCATCTGAGCAACTCCCCCGATAGACGGGAGCCGTGGCCGACCACACTCCGTACAACCCGTTCGAGTTGCGTCAGCGTGATGGGCTTCGAGAGCAACCAGTGAACCCCGGTGGCCTGGGCCTTGGTTTCAATTTCAGCATCCGCACACACACTAATCATCGCAATCCGGACGTTCGGCCATCGCGTTCGAATGCGGGCCACCAGTTCGTCGCCGCGCATCCCAGGCATCTGGAAATCCGTCAGGACGAGATCAATGGGATGATGGTCGAGCCAGGCCAGGGCTTCCTCGCCGGTCGCCGCTTGGCCGACAACCCGTCCACCGACCTGCTGTAGATAGAATGATGACACCAGTCGGGCTCCCGGATCCGTAGTGGGTACACTACGGGTGTCTGGAAAACATTTCCG
>NZ_JABBVZ010000107.1 GCF_012933365.1 Sulfobacillus harzensis
AGTTTGCGCCAAGAAATGCAGGAGCTTGATACGAAGTTCACCCAACGCATTGAGAGCCTCGATGCGAAATTCGATCAGAAAATTGATAGGCTCGATGCGAAATTCGATCAGAAGCTCACCGGGCTCCAGTATTGGTATTGGGGAACGCTGGTGGTTATCGTGGTTGGATTTGTCACCGTTCTCTTCACCCACCCTTAACGCGGCCTGCCGGCCGCATGACGTTTTCCTTGCATTTCCAGTTGATTTCATGGCGCAGCCCGGCGAGATGACGGGCTGAGGTTGGTGTATCGTTCCGCGCCGCCAGCTCTAGCCAGGCCAGGCTGGAGTTGTAGGGCGAATTTCATCTGTGGTACGGTCGGCCTGCTTCTCCCCCGGGCCATTGGGAGGGCAGAGCCTCCCCAGCAGCGGCCGCTCGCTGGGAACACGACCACCCTAAACGGAACGGAGCCGGGGCAGGACCCGCCGCCATGATCTTTTGGCTATTTGCAATCTAGGGTTGGATGGCCTCCTACCTCATCGCGAGTGATTCGGCCTGTTTTGTGCAAAACCTGGTTGATTGGGCCTTCGAAATAATCCGCTGTATTGTGCAAAATATGGTTGGACTAGCCGCCGGGGTTGGTGATCCTTAATGCACTAAAGGGCCGGATAGTGACCTAGCATAATTTTCCGGTACTATCAAACTGGGTTATCGTGTGAGCTTCGAATGACTCTTGTTCTTAAAGGAGATCCGTTATGACGAAGCGACAATTCATCGCCACTGGCGCTGGACTTTTTATCATAGGCGGGCTCGTTCGAGGTGCGCTCCATGCGTGATGTCATATGGGCATGCTGGGCAATCGTCGTCGTGACGTTGATTGGGGGCGGACTCAAGGCGCAACTGAGACGATCCAGGCCGCTTATGCAAAATCCCCGGACGTCCCTCGTTTGGGTTATCTATGGCGTGATCATAGGGCTTGTGGTTCAGGTCGTACCGCGGAGGGTGTGGACTCCTTTGTCGGTGACGGGACCGGAGTTCCAGGCCGCCGGCGTGGTGCTGGCCCTCGTCGGAAGCCTCTGGATCGTGTGGAGTCGACAGACGTTAGGCCCGCAATTCACCGAGGCGCCAACCATCGGAGCAGACCACCACCTCATCACGCGCGGGCCTTATGGGATTACGCGGCACCCCATTTATTCCGGTGCCCTTTGTTTGGTGACGGGCACCATGATGTTTTCCGGGTTTGGCCAGTGGGTTCCCATCTTGATTGCGACGGCAGGCGTGTTGTGGATCAAGCTTCGGGCAGAAGAACGGCTGCTCAGTCACGTCTATCCGGCCGAGTATGCGCAGTACCGGGCGTTGGTGCCCGCGCTGATCCCGCGTGCGCGGTGTCGGCCGCCCGCGGCCCAACAATAACCGTCTTGTACGAAGCACAAGGTACAGCCTCTTGGCTGACTGCAGTACATTCGGGGGCGTTAGTACCGTAGCACCTGCCCTCGACCCATCGATGGTGACCGAGTATCCATGGTTCAATGAATGCGATCAGCCGAGAGTATCCTGATCTTATCGAGACCGATCAGCAGTTGCCCCATCACTGACCGATCCGTCTTCCAGGGACTTTCCAACCCGCGAGGGGGCGCAAACCGTCGAGTACGGACCGTATATTCCAACCTGGGTCCCGATCACTGGAGAGGGTGGTTTGCATTGAAAAACAGGAAATTCCAACCATGGATTGCACTTAGCCGATCTTTTTAACTCTTGGGCTGAAGTCGGCGTTGGGGAATCCACCCCACAATACAGGCGCGTCGTTCAACGGTAGGACAGCGGTCTCCAAAACCGCCAATGCGGGTTCAACTCCTGCCGCGTCTGCCAAGTTTTCTTGACATTTTACGATTTAATGATATACTGTCATTGGGGATCGGAATTGTTCCGGTCGGCGGGGGCGGCTACGGCAGCCCCGCTTATTTTGTTTTAATATTTTTGCGACAAGGCACTTTATCTGTTATAATTTTATCGTCCAGTTGATTTCCGACATTCGTTCGAACACTCTCTCGAATGGAGGGACGACGCGCAGTCTCTGCGCTAGGCGAATGCCGGTTATGTCTTAGAGATTTTTCCCGTGCGACATTCGTTCGAACACTCTCTCGAATGGAGGGACGACGCGCAGTCTCTGCGCTAGGCGAATGCCGCACGGTTTTTCTATAGGCGTTGTCGGGCCTGCCACCACCAGGGCCTTCTGATATGATGTCGAATTGCTACGAGAACGGTTTCCGCGACGTCCTGCTTCCGAAGACCAGGAGGATTGATGGGAGTCTCCCCGCTCTTATGATAGGCGTTCAATGCATACGCACCGAGAAAAAGGTCAATAACTTGTAACAAGTCATCATGACGCTTAGGCGCAAACTCTACCACGGGAACAAAAAAGGACTGCATAGCCTGTTGAACGTACGTCTTTCCGTTGTCATCTCGTGGGCGGTTGCGATCTTCGATGGTCAATGCCCATGTTTCGAGTGCGTTATTTCGGATAACGCTGTTCAAATGATATTTTAGAAGTTTGTTATACACTCGAGCTTTCTTAAGCTCTGGCGGATCCTGAGGTGTGCCATAATGTTCGAAGTTGTATGGTCGTCCATTGGGATCAGTAGTTTTACGATAAATCATCACATCCATGAACCAGTCTGGTAATGGCCCTAATGCCTCGCCGATAGCCTTGTACACCATAGACCTTTTGGACGACATCTCGCTAAAATGCAGTACATCGTAGAATTGATGCTGTTGGCGAATTTTATTCACTATATCATGCATGCGGGTACGTCCCTCACGAGTACACCACAACGTAGCAAAAAAGAATAAAGGATCTTTTCCAATACGACCACTTTCGTCCGTGTAACCAAACATTGAAATTGTCATACGGCTATTGTACACCCAAAAATCTCCTTGAACCTTGCACTCTCCCATGCGTCTAATCGTCCTCCGGCTTCCTGCAAGGGCGCCTACCACCACGGGCATTGCGTTGGCGCACGAAGCGCTTCCCCTGGTCGAGTAGCTCAATGGGCAGAGCAGCGGTGTAAACCGCAGGTTGTGAGTTCGAGTCTCACCTTGGCCTCCACTTTTGGAGACGATTGCCATCGTCTCCCATTTGAGTTTGACAACATCTATCACGGCGCAGGTGGCGAGATGACACCGTGCGACGCAGCGGCCCTACGTTCGGTTGTCCGGACGTCGTCAGTGACGGGCCAAGCGGGGGCAGGACCCGCCGCCGTGACTCTTTTCCCTCTTGAGACGATGCCCGCGCAGCGGAATCCGCTTCATGCGTTCCGATTGCTCGGCGTCGTATACGGATTGCTGCACAACGGATATACTAAAGATATCAGCGGAATCAGAGCACCAACGGAGGTGATCCCCCATGGCTGGTTCGGAGAAGTTGCGTGAACTGGTGCTCGATCTTGCCATTCAATGCGAGTCTGACCCCCGTTTTGGGGCGGTTAAACTCAATAAGCTCTTGTTTGCGATCGATGTTTCAGCTTATTTAGCCTGGCAGCGACCCATTACAGAAGCCGAATACATTGCTCTGGAGTTGGGCCCTGTGCCGCGCCAGTTGTCCGCTCTCCGTGCCGAGATGGTGCAACGCGGCGAGGCTGCGGTTCGCTTGCATTCGCTCTTTGGCGTGACGAACCCTCAAGAGCGACTCACCGCTTTGCGTGAACCGAATCTTCAGGTGTTCACAGGCCCAGAAATGGCCCTGATTGATGCTGTCATTGACAGTACGGCGCCTTATAACGGGCACGAATTGACGGAATGGTCCCATCCGTTTATCGGATGGAAAGTCGCGAGGAAAGGCGATGCCATTCCCTACGAGAGCGCCTTGATATCCCCTGAACCTCCTACACCGTCCGATATCCAACGGACGCAAGAGTTGATTCAAGAGTATGGCTGGTAGCATGCGGACCGTCATCGAGTCGAAGCTTTTCTCTACACAAAAAAGCACAGTTTTCCCTGAACGCCGATGCCTTGTTGGATGGCGTCATCTGGGCACTGAGCAACCGGCCCGATATATTCTGGGAGGTTGACCACAAAGCACATTTGGCTCGTCAAAGGCGTCCATCACGTGCCCTACCGCATTGGGTATGCATTCGACGACGAAACCGTCACTTGACTGGCCATCGAGCGCGCTGATTGAACTGGCCGAACAACACGTTCTATCGCTCAATTCTGCACGGGTAATCCGTGGATTTCGCAACACCCCGTTAGAACCAACATCAAGCGGTATTGCGTTCCGCCCCTTACGCGGGCGGTGTCAGGGTTTATCGATTTTCATGGTACGGCCCGGATAATTCTCGGTGACTTTTTCATCAAATCGGCAACCTCAGAGTATCCACGGCGTTCTCGCCGTGGTGAACATTGGAGTTAATTATCTCATGGCGCCGCGCGGCGAGATGACGCGCTGGACGATGCGATGGAGCGACTCCCTGTGTGAGTGCCTCCGTGGTCCGACGATGACCGTCTGGGTCTCTTGGAGAAACCTGGTCATCGAGCCCGGGCAGGACGGGCCGCCATGAACCGCGACACGCTGGCTGCTGTTCGAACACTCTCTCGCGAATGAGGGACGACGCGCCCGACAGGGCGCTAGGCGGCATGCCAGCGTTGATTGGGTTTGGGCCGATGCTACTTGCGGTATCGCTCCGGGTCACTCGACCGCTGTGGCATCGGTGGGCGTTCCGTTGCTGATAGTACCCGGCGCAACGGGGCACGACTCGGGTGGTGGGGCCCGATGTTTTTATACCCTTGTCGACACGCGTGCATAGGGGCTGGATGATCCAGGGTGGGTGAAACGCCCACACACGCGCTGTCATCCTTGCAAGAGGCTTACGTCCTTGGGCCCATTGGGCCTAAAACTTCCGGCCGGGGTGGAATCCCGGTGATCCGGGGATTGGGCGTCCCGAGTGTCCTAAGAGTGTGGGCGCAGGTCAGGGAGTAAGGCCGCCGGAGAACGTCTGCATCGCGGGCGGGACCTTCCAAGATTGCAAGGATCGCTGTTCTGAGTACGTTAGCCGTATATGGGAGGGGACAAGAAATGCAAATTAAACAGTGAGTGCCGACTACAGCATCGTGCCATCGTTCGTTCGCCGCTATCGTGTGGCCACGCGGTGTCCCACCGCGCATTTGGTTATTGTCGAGTTTCTTTGGGCGGGTAGCTCAATGGGGAGAGCGTCCGGTTTGCACCCGGAAGGTTGCGGGTTCAAGTCCCGTCCTGTCCACCACTTTCATATGCGCGTCTTCTAACTGGAAAAGATGACGGTCTCCAAAACCGTTGATGGGGGTTCGAGTCCCTTCGCGCATGCCATGCCACTCCCACTCTAGTCGTCAACAGCTATAACCATCATCCGATTCCTTCTGTGGAGTGAAAGTAGCTTAGATGGTCTGAGCCGCCCGCCTGAAGACGAGAAGGCTCCGACTTGAGTTCGGGAGTGATACCACCATACGGATGTAGCTCAGTAGGTAGAGCGTACGCCTCGGGCGCGTAAGGCCGTCGGTTCGAGTCCGGCCATCCGTACCATCGCGGGATAGAGTAGCGGTCACTCCGGGGTCTCATAAGCCCTGTTAGGCGGGTTCGACTCCCGCTCCCGCAACCACTTTTTGGCCCGTCTAGCTCAATTGGCCAGAGCACGGCTTTCGTACAGCCGGGGTTCCGCGTTCGAATCGCGGGACGGGCTCCAGTTTTTGTCCCAGTGCGGGATCGCCAAGTCGGTAAAGCCCGGAGTTTGGAACCCCGCACGCGCAGGTTCTTGTCCTGCTCCCGCAACCCAGTTTCTCTACGCCATTTTAGGAGGCCGACTGCGATGGACTCACTCGGTGACCGCATGAAACGGTACGAGGCTGTCACGGATATCACGCTGACGGGGCGCATGCCCTGCATTGTGCGATTGGATGGCAAGAACTTTCATCAATGGACCCGCTCCGTCCATGCTGTCAAACCGTTTGACGCGGACCTGCACCATCTCATGGCGGACACGATGCTGGCGCTCTGCCAGGACATTCAAGGCGTCGTTCTCGGATACACACAGAGCGATGAAATCTCGCTGATTCTGCAGGATTATTTCGGTCTTGACACCGAACCGGCCTTCGGCAAGCGGTTGCAAAAAATCGTCTCCATTACCGCGTCCCTGGCGACGGCGACCTTTAACGACAGGGCGAGACAGATGTTTGCCGATGCCCCGTTGGCGTTGTTTGACGCCCGCGCGTTCGTGTTGCCGAAAGAAGACGTGACTAACTATCTGATTTGGCGGCAGCAGGACGCCGTGCGCAATTCGATCCGTATGGCGGGCTATGCGTATTTTTCGCACAAGTCGTTGGAGCGCGTGTCTAATGATGTGCTGCAAGAGCGGTTGTGGACGGAGCGCGGCATCAACTGGAATGATTATGCGGTATGGGAAAAACGCGGGAGTTGCGCCGTCCGTGACGCCGAGACTCGCGGTTGGCAGGTCGATGAAGACACGCCCATTTTCACGCAAGACCGCGCGTACATCGAGCGCAGGCTGGAACCGGATCTGGACGAGTAGCCTGGGAAAACGGGAGGCGTAGCAAACCGAAGCTCAGTACAAACAAGTTATGAGTCCGCAGATGATTCGCAAGCTCATCACCACCAGGGCTTGAATCCAATCTTGGAACACATGTCGAGGAATTTCTATTTCGAAAGGACGATGATGCATTAATGCAGTGCTGTAGTATGTTTGGTTTGATTTTTCCTGATGGTCGACGGTGTACTCGTCATCAATCCCCCGAGGATCGGGCCTTGATTGCTGATTTAGATCAGCGCGCTCAAACTGTTGGCATTGTTCCTGGAGGTCCTCGTGGATGGCCCTATGGTGCCAATTTATACGTCATGGCGCGCAGTGATTTGATTGAGTGGGCTACACGCTATGGCCTCCGATTATCTTCTACGCATAATGAGAGTTTGCGCTGGCTTCGACGTGGAGCTGGTCCTGTTTCCTATGATTCCGATCCTGATGACTCCACATGGCAAGATCACGTGACCCACTGGACCTACAATCGACAACCTGCCTGTATATTATCTCAGCCATATCATCTTTCTAGCGGAGCCCTTGCCAGACTAGCGCACTTGGAATCCGATCCCGATCTTCAGGTCTTCGTCGGGGGCCCCTCGTGGTACGGGCATCATACGGGGTTGCAAACGATGAGCATCGAAGTTTGGCGGCAGGACATATTGCATCGTATTTTTTCAAGGTGATCTTCCAGCTTCGGCGGCCAACTTTTTCGCCCGGATAGCTCAACGCCCGAGCAGCCGTCTTGTACACGGCCGGTTGCCGGTTCGAGTCCGGCTCCGGGCTCCAATTTTGGATCGGTGGCTGAGGGGTTGAAGGCGGCCGGTTGCTAACCGGTTGGGGAACCCCGTTCCCTCGCAGGTTCGAATCCTGCCCGATCCGCCAATTTGTTGCAAAGGAGCGCATCCCGATGAGTTGGTTTACGACCCTGGTCCTTATTCCGCCAGACACGCCGGAGGACGGGGTCTTAGACGCCGTGGCCGCTTTGCTGGCGCCCTTTGATTCGAATCGCACCGTAGCCCCTTACACTGAGCCTTGTTTTTGTGTGGAGACCGATTCTTTATCCCGTCCCGATCCCGCTTGTCCGGAATGCGGCGGCACCGGTCAAATCCACACCACCGTCAATCCGCGCGGATATTGGGAGTCGTGGCGCATTGGCGGCGGGACCTGCGAAGACTGGCTGGGGCCGACGCACGCCATGCGTGCGGGCGATGCGGCGGACGCCGACAAGATTCCGTTTGCCTTGGTGACCCCGGATGGAGCTTGGTATGGCGGGTGGCACAGCCTCTTTAAAGGGGCGGCGTGGGAGGTAGAGGCGCTAAGACTCTTGCGCCACTATGCAGATGCCATCGCAGTGGCCTGCACCTTGCACGATTAACCTGTTCGACTTATTCCTGAATTTCCGACCCGAGGTGGATCCACCCATGCTTATGGATTTAGTGGTTATCGTACTGGCGGTCATTGCATCCGCTGTCATCCCTTATGTAGTGTCGTCTTGTTGGGCTTCGCGGTGTTGATGATGCTGATCGAGAAGACATGCAGCTTGGTAGTCCTGCCTGTTGAGGCGTGCCGCAACGTGTTGTGGCGGGTGACCTGTCTGGGCGTTACGGCAACCGAAACGATGATGCTTGACTCATCAACGATGAAAGGATGAAACCCAGTGGTAGGTATCATAGAGCGAGTTGTGTCATATCGTGTGGCCTGTGTTTCGTATGATTGCGATGAGGTCATAGAGGCCAATGTGAGTGATCGTTCCGAGGCAGCCCGCATCTTCCGTCGGAATGGCTGGGAAGACAATCCCAGAGGCATGGGCCTTTGGCACTGTCCCGCATGCGTTGCCCTCGTCGCCGCGGCAGAAGCAGAGGTGTCCCGATGACTGAAGTAACCCCGAACCATCAAATTGCCGAAGCATTGACGGCAGTAGGTTTCCCGGATGAATTGGCGTGGGAGCCTGCCAAGACGTGTCCACAGGGACACGACAACTATGATTTACACTCCGACGACACTGTTCACGACATCGGAGAAATGTGTCGGCAATGATGGGACGCACAGTGGCGCAATCCGCGCCGCGATGCTCTGATGGAACAAGGGATGCTTGTGACAGAAGCGATCTCGCGCGTAGACGACGAAGAATACACACTCGGCGATGCCTACTACGACCCATCGTTTCACCCCGAATGGCGTATTGGTCGTGTCCCCCACGACTTCGCTGACCTCGCATACCTGTTGCCGGCAGTGGAAGCCTATTGCTGTGACCTGCGCGAGGGCACTGTGTGGCCGGAAATGAAGATGGTTGGCCCGTGGCGATGGGAAGCGAAGTTTGTTGACCCTGATCTCACGTGGACACCAACGGCCACGGGAAAGTTTGGCGAAGCCCTCCGCGCTGCTTTCTCCTGCGCACTCACTGAAAGTCGGGTGGGCGCCAGTTAAAGACAGTTTGAACCGCCCCTCTCTGAGGGTCATTAGCCAGGAACTCAAGCCCCACGGCTACGAGATCGTGACCTAGACGGCCAAACCGCCCACTTTCTGCCCGGCCTGTGGCCTCGTGGATGCACCACTCTATGGCTTCGGCCGAAAGCAACAGCTCTTTATGGATCTGCCAATGCACGGCCGGCGCGTGAGGCTTGTGATTGACTGCCAGCGTTACCGCTGTCGGGCCTGCGGGGCGACGTTTCGTGAGCCATTGCCCGACATCAACGAGAAGCACATGTGTACCGAGCGGATGGCCGCCTACGTGTCAGAGCAAGCCTCGCGGAGGAACTGGGCGTCAGCGAAGGCACCATTCGGAACCTCTTTGAGGATTACCTCACGGAGATGGAGAAGGATTGCGAACAAGCGCGCGAGCTATCGGTGGCACTTCTAAAGGAATGGCTGGTAAAGTACAAATTTAAGCAGTGGACGCACACAGAGACATCTGGTACGGTTGTCACAAAGGAAATGAAAGAGCAGAGCGCAGTGGACATTGCTCGCACACTAAACGATCCCAGTCGATGGCACTCTCACGGTTCAGGAATTTCAATGGAAGTGCTGCAAACCGAACTGAAGTTGAAAATTGAGGATTTTGGACAGGAACCCAAACAAGGTGCAGTTGTGAATTACCATAGTTTGATGCAGGACTACATGGACAAGTTGGGTCACGTTGGCGCTGTGCACTTTTACGGACAGTACATACCATATTTGACGGGGAGATGAGGTCATGCAACGAGGGAACGAAAAACACGAGATATTGGAACAGATACTTAAGAACAATCCTAATCTAGATAAAGAACTGCTGGCTCGGTCGTTGGAATTAGCTGAAGTATTGAAGACAAATGGTATGAGGCCACATGGGTATACTCTGGAGCGGCCATCGGAGATTCGTCGCGTTCGTCCACTAGTGCAGTCAGCCTCCGAGCGCAAGTATTCTGCAAGGTAATCATTGTGTCACGTTGTGGGATAAACTAGCAGCCCATTGCGAGCGTGTAAGTCGACACCGTAATCTTGCCTACCAATCCACATTCGGATGTGTGGGGCCGGATTTTTTGTGCCCCAAGCGAACGCTTTTATCAACGTGCATTTCGCACCCCTGGCCAGGCCACCGCGGGTATCCGCTACTCCCCGGGCTTGCCCGTCATCCAGAGGGGATTTGCCAAAAACGGCGCGAATCTGTCCCGACAAGCAATAGCACATTGGACCAGGGTCAACTCGCTCCGGCTTCGCCGGATGCGTCCCGCCACTGAATGACCTGAGTGGGGGTGACGCTCTCCTTCAAGCGTTCCGTGGGTAGAAGCCGGTTGGAGAACCTTGTGAGGATATGGCAAGCTGATGCCAAGGCGCTCCTGATTTTGGCGCATTATCACTTGCATACAGTGCCACAGTAAGAGGGCCAGATAGACCACGTAGACATACACGCGTTAATTTTCCGGGTGTCTTTCAAGAAGAGCGGTGCAACGGCCAATGTCATTGCCCACGGACAGACGCTAGCTCATCACCTGATGCCCCGCTGGCGCGCTCTTGTCACGCAAGTCCAGGTGATGATGCACCCTCACCATTAGGGTGATGGCGCGTCTTCTCGCCGCGCCGCTTGGGTAGAGATTTTCTCAGAAGGGAGGGACGGCAATGGATGCGTCGAATTCGCGTTCTTCGGAAGAGGGGCATCTGCTTCATTTGGACGACGCGGAAGGCGAGTACCCCTGTGAAACGTGTGGTGCGCCGATGAGCGAAGTGTGCCTGGTCTGTGAATTGCTCTATTGCGCCCGTTGTGAACAAGGATTTCACGACGTATGCGGTACGCCGGACTAACTGGCACGCGCTATGCGCCGGGGTCGGAATCCCCGGGGACCTGGGCGCAGCGCGTGGTCATGATTGGAATCGGGCGAAGGGCTATAATAAATAGGAAGGGAGGTGGTTGAACTGCGCGAGGATCTCCTTCCTGATCGATTTCGCCCACCCGCACTGCCGACCGAGAACCGCGCTGATGACCTTGCCGATGCGCATTCAACGGCTGTTTTATCGTTACCATGCTGACCTTTTAGACAGCGAACGCCATGCGGCCGTCATTATTCCCACGGTCTTATCCGATGGCGCCTTGGACGACTGGGACTGGTTGTTCCGAGTCTACGGCTGGGAAGCCATTCGTGCGTGGATTGCGGAGCCCGGGCATGCCGCGATGCTCCCGCCGCCGATGGAACGGTTTTGGACATTGATTCTGTTGGG
>NZ_JABBVZ010000108.1 GCF_012933365.1 Sulfobacillus harzensis
TGCGGTTTTTTTCGTCAATCGAGAAGAAGGAGGCTGCCCCCTCCGGGTCCAAATCTGGACCCTTTTGGGACAGCCCCTTTTTTTGTCTACGAGGTGAGATGCTATGACCGTTGACGCGATTCTTACGGAGATGCGCCGCCATCGTCAGTCGCTCCATGTGACGCGAGCTGACGTCGGCCGGATTACGGAAGCCCGCCGCACAGGTCGCTGGGAGCGGGTCCATCAGAGCCGCCTGTATCGACTCCACAGCGCGGAATACTGCGAACTGTTGGATGTCACCGCACGCCTTGGCTAATCCGTCGGTGATGGCCCTGCCGCCAGCAGGGCTTTTTAATTTGCGAGGTGATGAGGATGTCTGTGTTCCCCTTAACGCCCGGCGATATCCGCCTCGTCGAGCAACTGACGCGCCAAAAGAATGAAGCACTCGCCTTCGTGGGTCGCTGTGAAGCCTTGATGGCGGATGTTCCAGAGGACAATCCGTTTCTTGGGGCGAGCCCGATGTCGCTGCGATCTGGGCGCGAAGAGGTCGTGAATGGATTTATAAACCGGATTGCGCGCTTGTTGTCAGAGCACTATCAATGCGACATCAACACCTGGGATTTGCTCAAAGACCGTCCGCACGATTGCGATGCGGAAGCGGTGTTGACGCTCGCGGTCCAAGAGCTTAAAGGTCAGTCCGTCGCGGAGGCCGCGCGCGACAAGATTCGCGCGGTTTTAGTAAGATGCACTGGTCGCCAGTGGACGATCCAAGGCCGGAAGGTGACGATCCCTCGGCTTCTCTATTTCCAAGAACACTTCGACCATCGGTACAGCTTGCCCACAGGTCAGATTGACCCGCTGATCAACGCGCTTGCGTGCTGGTCGACGGGGGCTCTGTACGCCGACTGGCGGCTGTGGTCCTTGAGCTTCCCCCGGTTTCCGTACGCGCCTGCTGCCGATTGGTTCAGGGCGTATCCGACACCCCTGACGGCCATCGAAAGCCTGCGCTACTTCAAAAACGGGCGGGTGGACGTGACCTTCGGCACCGCAGAGCAGGCGCAGGACTTTGTGGCGCAGTTCGGGCCGGCGGCCGAGGCGCGACCAGGCAGTAAGCCATAGGGCCTTCCGTTTGCTGGCCCGGCAACAGATGCTGCAAACAGCGCGATTTCTTGTGTGTTATGCCCCCAATTGGCCACGCGCAACCCCAAGATATTCCCGGGGTTGCGCCGGTGGGGCACTGGACAACCTGCGGTGTGGTGTGGACGAATTTCCTTCCCACTTGCCTGCGTGGGTCGCAGAAATTTCGGATTCATTATGGAATAGCATCATTAAGGATGGAGGCGATTCGGGTGATAGACTGGCGCGATGTGGCACGTTATTTCATTGCGGTTGCAAACGCCACGGGCGACTTAATGACCAATCTGCGGTTGCAAAAGCTGGTCTATTATGCTCAAGCCTGGCACCTGGCGCTTTACGATCAACCGTTAATGGCGGGAACATTTAAGGCATGGGTGCATGGTCCCGTGTTGCCAGAACTGTACCAGCAATTCAAGATGTATGGCTCATCCCCCATTCGCGAGGAACGTTATAGTGACGATTGGTTGACCGAGTTTCAGGAATCCGTCCATCCCGATACGATAGAGTTGCTGGATGACGTGGCTGAGACTTATATGGGTTTTACAGCATTTGAGTTGGAGCGTATGACGCACAGAGAGGCTCCTTGGCTCGAAGCACGGGAGGGGCTATCTCCAGACGCCCACCGCCCTATCCGAGAGGAAACGATGAAGACCTATTATCGTCAGTTGTTGAACGACTCGCACGACACGCATTAAATGGCTAAGAACAGGATTCAACCGCCTCCGCGCAAAATGGGACCTTTGCCCACTACTCTTCCGGGCGAAGATACCATCCGGTTTTCTTTTAAGTATCTCGATAAAACTGATGACGACTTTCAGTTCGAGGGGAACGAACCTTCTTACTTTCTCAAGTTGTTGCAGCGATTACGAGACATGTCGCACTTAGAGATGTCTGACCTGCTGAGGAATCTTAAGCAACGCAATGGTCTACGATGTCATCCGATTGACTGGTCGGACACGATTCGTCCTAACGGATTTGGGATTCCCATTGACGGAGCGGATGCCAACGCATGGCAGTTTTCCCTCACCAGCAACGAGCATGGCCGCGTACATGGATTTCTGATTGAATCGACATTTTACGTTGTATGGCTGGACCCTCAACATCACCTCTACTCATAGGCACAGGCCTGTGTAGAGTTCTTCCCGGGGCGAGAGAGAACGGTGGCATTTATATCCGGTTCCTGGCAGGTCCAGGGAAATCGCCGACCGCCTGTTCCAGAACATCAGCCCCCGAGAGGACATGATGGACCACGCGAACGTTTCTGTGAAAATGGATCCCCAAGCTGTTGTTGAACAAAAAACTGAGATAACCCGTCGGCGCTGGCACTAACGTCCAGGCCTGTTGAGTTTGGATGGCACGGCGGTTGGCCGAGCCCCCTATCGCACGTTGCTGCTTCGGGCTCCCGCACCCTGCGGGAGCTTTTGCGTTTTCAGGAGGTGTTCGTGATGTCGATTCGCTCACGCGTCTTTGCACTCATCGTCACGGCGACGACGGAGGACGCCGATTTCAGCGATCCCCAGGATCTGTCCGAAGTCGCGACCGTCATGGACGGAGCGTTGGCTCGCGGCGTCGAGACGCTCCGGGATTTAACGCTGTACGAAATCACACCGGATGACGGGCCGGACTCCGCAGTCTGGCAGGCCATGCAGCAAGAGGCCCACCGGCAACTCGTTGTCCTGGCGGGCGATGCGCCCCGCACTGATGATGCCGATCTGCTCGCCACGATTGCCGCGGTGGTCGATGGCGCGCGCCGCGCATACCAGGTTGTCGTGGCGCATCGTCAGTCCCCGAATGACGATGTTGTCCTCGAGGCTATACAAGCGTACAAGACGGTGGCGGCCGCCTGTCGTCAGCTCCGGCGTCTCTTGGACACGTCCAACCTGTCCCCGGCGCTCGTGGAACGCATTCGGTCAGATTGCGCGTTGCTTCAGCATTGGGGTGAAGACTTGGTGCGTGCCATGAACATTACCCTCTGATTGTTTTCGCCTGTCGTCTCGCCCCGCGCCCCGCGGGGCTTTTGTCTGGCTATTCTGGAAAGGATGTGATGGTTTTGTCTACCCTGCAAACACCGTTTCTCGCCATTGAACGGGAATTGAACCACGACCACCTCGAACGGCCCGACGTCATTCGGAGCCTCCTCGTGGCGCTCTTGGCCCGGCAGCACGTCATTTTGCTGGGACCGCCGGGAACCGGCAAGTCGCGGTTGGTTCGGGACGTGTGCCAGCGCATCGTGGGCCGCTTCTTCGAGTGGCAGTTGACACGGATGTCGACGCCCGAAGAAATCTTTGGCCCCATCTCGCTTCAAGGACTCCAGCAGGACCGCTACCGCCGGATTGCCACAGGCAAGTTGCCCGAGGCGGAGATTGCGTACCTGGATGAAACCTTCAAGACCTCGTCAGCCATCCTGAACACCTTGCTCGCGGCCATGAACGAGCGGGTCTTCTTCAACGATGGCCAGGCCATCCCGATGCCCCTTGAGATGCTGGTCGGGGCCTCCAACGAGCTTCCGGAGGATCGAGAAGAACTCGGCGCGCTCTGGGACCGGTTCCTCATTCGCCACGTCGTCGATTACGTGAAGGATCCCGCGTCATTCACAGCGTTGCTGCAGGCGCAAGCGCATCCGGCGACGCAGACCACCATCACGCTCCAAGACCTGAAGGCCGCGCAGCAAGCCGTCGAGGCGGTCGATGTCTCGGGCGTGTTGCCGCTGTTGGGACAGCTCCGGGCGGAGTTGGCGAAGCTCGGGGTCATCGCGTCGGACCGCCGGTGGCGGCAAAGCGTCGGGATTGTGCAGGCCAATGCCTGGATGAACGGGCATACGGTGGCCGATGCCGGCGACGTGACGATTCTGCAGCACGTGCTCTGGGATGAGCCCGACCAGCGGCTTGCGGTCGCCAAGGCCGTGCTCACCCTGATTAGTCCGTTTGACCAAGAGGCGCAAGACATCCTCGATGATGCCAAGGACGCGTACTTGCAAGCCTTGGCGGCCCCCGAGGAAGACCAAATGACCACGGGTCTCGAGGTGAACAAGACCTTGAAGTCCGCCGCGAAGCGGCTGGCGGAGGTGGTCAAGAAGTCCGAAGACGCCGGGAAGCCATCGCAGCGGGCCCGGGATGGTCTCACGCAAATCCAGGCGTGGGGCGATGAGATTCTCAAGACCTGTCTGAAGGTCTAAGCGCGGGGGCTGGGGCCGGGCATCCGCCCGGCCGCGGGTTTAGCCCATCATTTGTCAGAAGGAGGCCATGCTCAATGGCGGAACCCAACACCGATTTTTCGTGGGTTACCGAAGTGATGGAGGGGACCCCGCGTTCGCCTCACCACATCGACGGTCCCCGGTCGGATCGGTTTGCCTGGGAAGAGGCTAGCGACGGCTCGCAAGCGATTCAGGACCTCGTGAAGGCGAATCAGCGGTACCCGGCATTCCCGGCCCTGCTGCAAGACACGTTCAATGCCTTCTATAAGATGGATCCCAAGCTGCGGGCCCCCGAACTCGTCGACCCCACCAGCGCATCCAATCGGCCTTATATTGAGCAGATTTTGCAAGAACCCGCGACCCAACAGACGCGCACCCAGACCCAACTGGATGAGTTGGCGTCCGCCGTGGCCGCGTTGGCGGCCGGCAAGAAGCTTGCGGAGCAAATTGCGCAGAACCCGGAGCTCGACCAGGCCATGCAGCAAAAGACACCGCCGCCGCCGCAGGTGCAAGGGGCGCTGGCGAAAGCGGCTCGGCGGGCCATGCAGGCCGCCGGGGACGAGGCACAAGACCTGCAGAGTCAGCTGATTAGCTGGGGTCTCGATGCCGCGCAACTGCAAACCCTGCCGTTGGGCGAACGGTTGGAGATGGCTCACGATTTGATGCAACCGAAGTTCCGTCAAGTGGCCGACTTGATAGGCCGCATGCGCAACCTCGCGCGGGCTCGTCAGGGCGGCTCGCTCCGCCACCTCCGTGATGAGCTCTATCGCGTCACCCAGGGTAACGACTTGAGTCGGGTCCTGCCGGTCGAGATTTCGGCGCTGAATGACCCGCTCCGTCAGCTCGACTTTGGCCGCCGGTTTCTGGAAGGCCAACTGGCCCAGTACGATGTCCGACCGATTCAACGGGAAGGACGCGGACCCATTCTCTGCGCCATTGATTGCTCCGGATCGATGCATGGAGAGCGCATGGAATGGGCGGCCGCCGTGGGATTAGGCCTGATGGATACCGCGCGGCGGCAGAAGCGGGACTTCGGCGGGGTCTTCTTCAACGGGGATCTGGTGGCGGAGTTCATCTTCCCCAAGGGCAAGGCGTCCCCGCAGGACATCCTGAAGTTCGCGCAGGTCGGCGCCAGTGGTGGGACCCGTTTCGAACCGCCTCTGACGTGGGCGATGCATCAGCTGGAGACCCAACGGTTCAAGAACGCGGATATTACGTTCATTACCGATGGGGCCTCCCGCGTCGGCGACGGCTTCTATCGCGACCTGATGGCGAAGAAGCGGGCGTGGGGGTTTCGCATCTTCTCTATTCTGATCGGCGGGGTGGGGGAGGAATTGCTCGGTTGGTCGGATCGGGTCTGGGCTTTATCAGGAAGTCCTGACGACAATGCCGCGGGCGATGTGTTCGCCGAGTTGGTGGCGATGTAGGAATAGGCGGGGACTCCGGTCCCCGCTTTTTCGTTTGAGTCTTAACCATGTTACGAAAGGATGGGATGACCCGATGGCTGCGTCCACGGCTTCGATTCTGGAGGCGGAGCGCATTCTGCAATCGCTGATAGCGCCCGACTCCTGTGATTCCGCGGTTTTGACGCCAGTGTTTGGCGGCGCCGAGACAACGGAGTCGGATGCTCTTGCGAGCGCCATTGCCTCCTTAACCGACCTGTGCTCTCGCAAACGTCCTCGACCGATTGACCGCTTCCGGGCTTGGGAGCTGTCTGCCGAGATTTTTCAGGTAGCCGGCCAGGACGGTTTGGAACAGGCTGCGCGAGCATCAGGTTGTTCGATTAGCGTTCTTCAACGCTGGATTCAACGACTACAAGACTTGATGGCAATGTACCCTATGTTGTCGATGGACGTCTTTGAAGAGGCCTATCGAATTATTTGGTACTTTTCGAAGCACGCTCCCGAACACGATCTCCGGTTTTGGTTAGACTTAGCTCGATCCCATGGCTGGTCGGGCCATCAGTTAATGCAGGCGCATAAGATAGGCCCCGCCGCATGGGGCGGGGCCGCCAAAACTTCTAACCGCGGTTTTCCAGACGAGATCATTCCTTGGATCCACCAATACTACCAGGAACACGGGCGCTGGCCGCGCAGCCGCGATTGGGAAGCCTGACAACCCAATCATCCGGACGCTCCGACGCTTATGCAAATTCGCCGCCGGTACGGATCTTGGAACAACGCCCTTCAGGCCGCGGGCGCTTCCGTTCATCGACGATTCCGACCGATCGTTTATCGCAGCCATGCGTACTTGTCCATCGCAACCCGGCGCTATCGAGCCCGGTACCATCGTTGGCCGCGTTGGAGTGATGTACCCAAGTGGCAATCTGGTGTGATTTACAAGCGTTATCGCTCATGGTCTGACTTCATCCAACGCACTCAGGCTTTTCGTATATCCTGGTCGCGCTGCTGGCATGTTGATCCATCGCGTTTGACGCCTGAGCCTCTTCGTGGCGCTGATTCGGCGCGGCCGGATGTCGTTACCAACGCTATCGCCGTATTAACGGTGCTCCGTTCTCGCAAGCTGCTTGGACCAGACGACCGGTGGCGCCCTTGGGAACTGGCGGCCGCGATTTTTCAGGAGGCGGGTCAAGACGGATTGGTTCGGGCTGCGCAAGAATCAGGCTATTCGGTGCAGAGTCTGATGACCTGGGCTCAAACTCTGTCGCGCTTTTCGCCGGCGTTGCGGGCGGCGTATCCCGATCTGTCCGCCAAAATCTTTGAAGGAGCCTATCGAGCGACCAAGCTCTTCTCGACGGATGCCCCCGAACATGATCTCCGGTTTTGGCTGGACTTGGCGCAGTCCCGTCACTGGAATCGTGACCGCTTAGTGCATGAGGCCCAAACACTCCAAAAGCAACGGGCGACCGCTTCCACGTCGTGTGACGC
Source organism: Sulfobacillus harzensis (assembly GCF_012933365.1). Lineage (GTDB taxonomy): Bacteria > Bacillota > Sulfobacillia > Sulfobacillales > Sulfobacillaceae > Sulfobacillus_B > Sulfobacillus_B harzensis. The sequence goes on from NZ_JABBVZ010000108.1 coordinate 7,198, forward strand.
GCCCCTGACCGTCAAACAGACTCAGACCTTTCGGCCGACGTGGTCGCGCCGGTGGCACGTTGCCCAGACCGTTTCGTCCGTCCAGGCTCCGGCGGATCGTCCAACTTCTTCCTCGCCTCCGGCCCCACCGACGGCGGAACCGACCCCGGCCACCCTCAATGTGCCCGTCCCGGACGCTTTTGCTGCGGCCGCGCGGGCCTGGCGAACCTTGGCGGCCGAATCGTTGTCCGTGACCGAGCGCGCATCGCTGGCTCTTCGGTTCCAGCAAAGCTTGGCGGACGCCGTGGCCGTGTTTAATACATACTGGAGTCCATACTTTCTCGAACACCTGACGCTGACGTCCCATCCCGTGGAGGTCGACTAACGGCCGGTCCCCGGCCATTAATCGGTGAGTGTTACATGAAGAAAGGAGCGATTTCATGTCCATTGCAATCAACACCGATCAGGTCCAGCACCTGATTAACGAGTTTGTTACCGTCAGCCGGCAACAGCATGCCCACACATGGCGCTTATGGGAATTGGCCCGGGCTATTTACGATGTGGGTGGCCCCACGGGACTGCATCGACTGGCGGAGGCTACGCACTACAGCTATAGCACCTTGCGCCGCTGGGCTACTGAGATTGTCCGGTTTCCGCCAGCCGTTCGGGCTCGCTTTGCGTCTGTCTCGCCGGATTTGTTCCGCACGGCCGATTGGGGTCGCCGGCAGTTTTCTGTGGGCCGGCCCGAAGCCACGCTGGAGCATTGGCTGTCGCTGGTTGCGACTGAGAATTTAACCCGGAACACCTTGCAGGCACGGATTGTTCGCCGGCGGGACCAGTTGCAACTGGAGCAAGACGCCACCGGGCAAGCCCGTCAGCAGCAACTCTTGCACATCGCTGACCGGGCGCTGGCTGCCGCTGCGAACATTGAACGGCAGGCCGAGGAGTTCAACGCGAAATACAAGGCGTACGCCTTATTCACGCTGAATGTCACGCGGGTGCCATACGTGCCGTAGATATTTGGTGCAATCAACCATCATCGACAAAGACCAGGCGGAGACTGCGGCCTCCGCCTTTTTGTGTTGGCACATGAGAACGGAGTGATGATGTTGGACAAGCCTTTTACACTTGACGAACTGGGTAACACGTATGTCGATCCCGATAGCCGCTATGTGGTCTCGCTGGTGGTGGGGTACGGCGACGACGACGTGATTTCGCCCGAACAGGCCGTGGCGGCGGCGCTGGATCTCACGCGGGACGAAGGGTCGTATAGTACCCACTGGTATGTATATGATCGTCTGACGAAAACCCTGCACCTGATTGAGCAAAGCGATGCGGAGCCCTATTGCCCGGTACCGTAGTCCCTGATGGCCAGATTCCTTTTCGAAGATTTCCTCGGGAAAGGAGTGTTTGCTGTGAGCGCAACGCAGTCGGCGCGCTGGGAATGGTGATTTTACCCCCATTTTTACGCGACTTAATCACCGCGTGTTTTCCACACGAACATTTCCCTATTAGACTTTCCTGTCTTTCGCCCCGTCCCGGGGCGCGACGCCTTCCTCATCTTATCAAGGGAGGTTGTGTTGATGAGCCATTTTGTGACGCTGGTCCTCGTACCGAAGGATTCGCTGGACGTTAAGGGAACGGTCGAATCTCTACTGGCCCCGTACAACGAAGAAATTGCCGTGGCTCAGTACGCAACCGACTGCTGGTGCATTGGTGGGATCGCCCGTCGAGCCGGGACGGACGCGGCCGATCGCGAGGTCGAAGATATGGATGCCTTGCGCTCTCGCTACTGGGCGTTGCCGGACGCGGAACGGCCCACATGGGAGGCGTGGACCCACGACTGGATGACGGTGGCGGACCGCGTGGAGCAGGCCCATCCGCTTTATCAGAAGCCCGATCCCCAGTGCGAGGATTGCCACGGGTCCGGCCAGCGCATGACGACCTACAATCCGGATTCCCAATGGGACTGGTGGACCATCAGCGGCCGCTGGGATGGATGGCTGAGCCGGAGCAACCGGCTCAAGGCCAAGACGGCAGCGGCTAAGGGAAAGGTGCCCTTTGCCATCGTGACGCCGGACGGCCAATGGCATGAGAAGGGCCGTATGGGCTGGTGGGGCATGACCTCGAACGAGAAAGAGGACGAGGCCTGGGCCGACGAAGTCCGGCGTCTGTTGCTCGCGCACCCCGATGCCTTAGCAGTTACGTGTGATTTGCACATCTGAGGCGCCCCGTCCGCGGGGCGCTTTTGTTGTGCCACTTTTTCAGAAAGAGGGGTCTTGAGCGATGCCTACGATAGACCAAGAACACGCCCTTCAAGTCACAGGTTACTGGATAGCGTATTTTGCGGCACGGATTCACGCGGTCATTCACGACGACGCCTTGTCATGGCCGGACCAAAGGCAATGGCTCGATGAAGTGGTGGAAGATCTTCAGGACGTGGCACAGAAGGGCTGTGCGGTCACCGACGACAATGTCAATCGGGCGCAACGCTTAGCGCGTGCCATGCAAGCGTTTATTTTCCATGAGGGTCCCAACCCCGATAACGATGCGGACTTTGTGGTGGACACTCAACCGGTCACTGTGAACGGAACCCCCATTCCGCACGAAACATCGGCCACGGGAGCAGTTCAAGGGACGTGTAAGAGCGAGACTCAGGCCCCTACTACTCCGTCATCCAGTGGCCATGAGACGCAAGTTATTTTGATTCCATACACCAGGCAGGAAGGCGGCGCGGCCGAGGTGTGGATCGGTCGCTACGACAAGACCGCCTATGCTCACATGGATATTCCGCTCCTCGCTCTGGCGGACTTCGCCGGCCGGGATATGCGCGACCCCGAAGGCATCCAGGAGCACTGCGATGCATGGCACGCCGACCGAATTTTGGTGCCGACAGACGAGACGGCGCCCCGCTGGACGGCCTATACGATTGCTAGTGTGCTATTAGGAAAGCCGGTCGAGGTTTAGTCAGGAGGTGAGCCCGACGATGACGGACGACTTATTCCGCGATCCATTGTCTGCGGTGCCGGTAATTCAACGAGATCGTGGATTGCGAATTGACGCGACGGCCGCCTGCGAAGCGGCGTGGATACCGCTACTGTTTGCTATTCCCAATCAAATTTTTCTGCTGCCGGGGCGGTCAAGGCACCGTCAGGTGTTCGTCTGGAACTTATGGGCCGTGGCCCAGCCCTGGCCTGAAGCACTTGCTCGCCGACGATTGGCGCACCGGAACACGTGGGCGAACTTACGACCCCTCTGGACAGCACGCATCGAGCCGGGTCCGCATCACTGGCGCATGACCACCTGGTCTTGGGGAGCAGTAAAACAACGCGTTGGGTCGTTTCGCGTGGATATCGCTTGGGCGATTTCGGGCAACATCCACCGCGTCTACGCCGCTTATCCACCGCCCGTCCCCGAACAGCACTGGGTATGGCATCCTGACACGGACCAGTGGGTCTCGGACACCGGGACGTCGTCGTGGTGCGACCCCGACCTGCTGACCGATTTTGCGCACTGGTTGGCAGATCCCCAAGCGCCCGACGTCCATCCGACCCTCCGCGCGGTCTTCACGGATATCACCCGACCGCCCCAATCGCGATCTGAGACGCTTTCCCGTTGGTGGCAGCGATCATGACCTCGGGGATGAACGGCCAGGGCCCGCCGGATTCAAGATGATCAGGAAAATCGCGGCCGATTAGAATTGTCTGGAACAATCAGAAAACGTTAAGGGGTGGAACTTACATGAGCAACCAAGCCCAAGCCCAGTACGTTCGGATTAGCTATCTCAACGGTGCGGGGGAAGACGTGGGTACTGAATACGGTCTCGTCGTACGGGATGCGACCGAGGATACGCTGCTAAACCTCTGGGATTCCTT
>NZ_JABBVZ010000109.1 GCF_012933365.1 Sulfobacillus harzensis
TTCGAAGACCGAGTCCGCCAGCCCTTACAGAATTTGGAGTCTTGAAAAACTGTTTACACAAAATCCTTGACACTCCTGCTTACCAGCCAGGAACCCAAGAAAAAGTATACACACCACATTGAGATCGACCCTGTTCCGGGGCTTGCCCGCGATCATTGGGCCAGTTCCTATGAAGTACGCTCGGTCGACAAGTTGCGCACGCAGCTCAAAACGCATCGGGTTTCTGGTGATACCTTGGATCGTATTAGCGATGCTATCGTCAAGACCCTCGCTCTCCGATAGAGGATCACCACCTGGTGGAAATGCTTGACACGTTGGGGGTGGTGAATCATACTATGTGTATCAAAGATGCGGAGCGTTAGATCGAGACTATTGTTATTGCTGTTTTCGGCAGCCCAATCTGATCGAGGCTCCGGGCCATTGGCCCATAATCAAAGCCGCAGAGGGATCCGTCCCCCTGCGGTATGTCTTTTTGCGCCGCGGTCGGGCTGGTGTGAGCAACCCGATTTTATCTTTTGATGATAGGAGTGTGCATCATGGATTGTACGGTCTTGCCATGGAAAATCGCACGAAAATTTAAGGGGCTGAGCCAGGGCGAGCTGGCCCGGCGGGCGCAAGTGGACCAAAGCCACTTGTCGAAAGTAGCGTCGGGTAAGTATTGCAGGGCCGGACTTTGCCGCGGCACTGTGGGCAGTGCTGGGGCCGCTTGGTGCTCCCTTTGAGCTGGCTGAATTCTTTCGAAACCCCGCAACAGCAGACATCTCTCAAGTGTGGTGCTGTGAGCTTGCTCGTGTTCTTTCGACGATCGACAGTCGGTGGAGCGTCGACCTTGTCCGACCGTGGTTTCCGGGCCGACATTATCCTCCGGCATTTTCTCCGAATGACTATGCCGGACTGATTTGGTGGGTCGCGATATGGTCCAAAGTGTTAAATATTCCTTTCCCTGATGCGGTGACAACGCATCTGCATAGTCCATCGGGCGAAATCATTCGCACATTTCGGAGTTGGACAAGTACAGTCGCATCGAAAGGTCTCGGTCTCGAGATGGATATCGCCCGCCATGGCTCCGAAACATTTCCGGTTGATTTGTGGTCATTGTTGAATCCCGACGAGCGCGCTGCAGTGGTACTGCTGGTCCGGCGGCTCGCAGAGCCGCAAATCCGTAACCAATAGCGGGAGTTAGGACGGGTACGGTGATGAGAGAATACCCGTGGCACATGCTGGTCGAACAAAGGATTGAGCGCAGCATTCCGCACTCGGTCGGCCGTTTTACGCACGAATGCCGATCGAGTGTGATAGGCTAACACTCAGAAGAAAAAGGATCCGTGGTGAATGACTCTTAGATGGCGTTCTGGCAACTGCTTCGGATGGGACTTGGGTGATTAAATATAGCGCCATGAAAAATGATTCCGGAGGTGCGTAATGAACAACTCTGCGTGGTTGATGATGCTCGACCGACGACTTGAGCGCATCAACAAAGCGCGGCCGTTGCCAGTAGAGACGCGGCGTTCCTTGGCCGCCGCCTTGCGTACTCATATGACCTATGCCTCGAATGCCATCGAAGGCAACCGGCTTACTTTGGCCGAAACCCAAGTCGTATTGAAAGGCGTAACCGTTGGCGGCAAACCATTACGTGACCATTTGGAAGCGATTGACCACGCAGAAGCGTGGGACGCGATGCTTCACTGGGCTCACTCATCGGACCCGGTGACGCCATGGCTGCTCCGGTCCCTGCATAGCCTCGTCTTGCGGCGGTCTCAGCCGGACACGGCCGGGCAGTTTCGGACCGTGCCAGTCGCCATAGCCGGCAGTCGTCTTGTCCCGCCGGATCCTTCCGTTGTAACGCCTTCCGTTGACGACTTGATGGGGGAATGGAACATCGCTACCGGACACCCTGTCGCAGTCAGTGCAGAAATGCACGCCCGATTGATGGCCATTCATCCTTTTGTCGATGGCAATGGTCGCACCGGGCGTCTGTTGCTCAACCTTTGGTTGATGCGGAATCAGTATCTGCCAGCCTTGCTAGAGCCTGATGATCGGCCCGCCTACTACGCCGCATTGCAAGCCGCGGACCAAGGCGACATGCAACCGATTGGTTCGGTAGTCATTCAGGGCATCGGCCGGACGCTCGGTATCTATGAAGAGGTCCTGCGAATCACCCCAAACCCGGAGGCCCCGCGGGGCCCACGTTTGTAGCCTTATCGTCCAGGGCCCCAGCCGCCAGCTGGGGTTGTCTCTTTTTTGCGAAACGGGAGGAATATGTATGCGACCCATTTTGCTCGCAGGTCCTGCGGGCTCCGGCAAGGATACCGCCGCGCGGATGTTAGCCGGCAAGTTCGGCGTGGCCATTCATCACTTGGCCGATCCCATCATCGCCACGCTGGATACGCCCGCGTGGCAGGATACTATGAATCGTCTGATCGGCGAGGGCGTGGACCCAGGCACTGTGCGGCGGCGCGCCAAGCAAATCGTGGGGGACGCGTTCCGCACGATGGACATCGACGCCCTTGTGAATGCCTTGGTGGCGCGGGCGGAGTCCGATGCCCCGGCGGTGGTGGTGCCCGACGTGCGGCTCTGGAGCGAGTGGACGCGGTTTCGGACGCTCTGGCCGGAGGCTCTGCTGGTTTATTGTCAAACGCCCGACGCCATTCGTATGCAACGACTTCGCGAGCGGGACGGGGCCGTGTTGGGCGAAGACGCGGGGCAGCATCGCACGGAACAAGAAGTGCGGTTGCTGCGCGAGTTCGCGGACTTAGTTTGGGACAACGGCGGACCGGCATCCGAAACATGGCCTCGATTGCGCGAGTGGGTCGCGGAACACACCGCCTGAGTGGAAGTGGTTGGCCAAATCCCGTCTACGGATCAATAAGTCGTCCATGCCGGGTGATACCATTAAGCCGACTACCCCACTCAATAAATCGAGGGGACAAGCATGAACATCATGCCCGCGCATTCCCCTTCTTAGGCGATAGCCAAGAGGGGGTCAAGTCCCACGGGGATTCCCTTCGGTCACGGGCCAGCCCGCCGGGCTCAAGAACTCACGCACATCGGGATCAGACGTTCGGCTTGGCTGGCGAAAAATATCTGTGGTATACTTTGGCTAAGGAACAACTGTTCGCGAAAGGATACCCAATGCTGAACGGTTACAAGTTTCGCCTATACCCAAACACCGACCAGCAACAGATTTTGCTCCGCTGGATCGGATGCCAACGACTCATCTACAACGCGAAAGTGCAAGAAGATCGCTATTACCGCCGCTTTCAGCAACGGATGGTCGGCACGGCCGGCGAAGCGATCCCGGTGGATCAACAATACAGCCGATTTGTCAACGACACGACGGCGTTTCTTCGCCACGTGCCCTCGCAAATTCTTCGCAATGGGGCGGTAAAATTCCGGCAGGCGTACACCCGCTTTTTTCAAAAGCTTGGGGGTCGTCCCAAGATTAAAAAGAAGACCGGACGGCAAGCGGTGTGGCTGACTGCGGAGCTGTTTCAGTTCATACCCGTGGCCGACGGCACAGGCGGCTACCAACTCCGGGTTGGCACCACCAAATTTCCCGTCGGCATCATCCCGTATGTGGCGCATCGGGCGCATGCCATACCCGCGTCGATTCACATTGCCGTCGAAGGCGGTCAATGGTGGCTGTCATTTGCGGCCGACGATCCGACCATTGCCATCGCGGGAAACGATGCCGACACGGCGACGGAACGGATCGCCGAGGCTTTGCGCCACCTGTCCGCGGACCAGCTCGCCGAGCGCACGCTCGGCGGCGACCGGGGCGTCGCCAAACCGTTAGTGACGTCTGATGGACAGGTCTTTGATCTCCAACCGGTGCAAAAGTCCCGGATAAAGAAAAGTCAGCAGCAACGCCAGAAATGGCAACGGCGGGCCGCCCGACGCAGGAAGGGCTCGAAGAACCACCGCAAAGCCCAGCAGAAAGCCGCTCGCTATCACCGGTACGAAAAGAACGTGCGGCACGAGTATGCCCATCAAACCAGTCATCAGTTGGTCGCGAATGACACCTGGGATCTCTATGTCTTCGAGGATCTCAAGATTTCCCACATGACCAAGCGCCCGAAGGCGAAGCGCGATGCCCACGGCCGGTTTCTACCGAACGGCAGAAAAGCGAAGGCGGGCCTCAACCGGGTGATCTTGGCCTCCGCGTGGAGCGACGTGGTGTCATTCACGCGCTATAAAGCGCTGCGTCAGGGCAAGTTGGTCATTACGGTCCCGCCCCAACACAGTTCGCAGGAATGTGCGGTCTGCACATTCACCTCCCCGGACAATCGGAAGAGTCAATCCGAATTTGTCTGTCAACGCTGCGGACACACGGATAATGCGGACCACAATGCTGCGGTGGTCATTGCTCAGCGCGGCATCACAAAACTTCTGTCTGGAATTCCGCTGACCAAGAAGCACAAACCGACGCGGATTTTTCGGACACTAGGGCCGGAACGGTCCGAAGTCACGCCTGGGGAGATGCGCGTAAGACGTCTGGGGCCCACGGTCCCGGCGCAGCGATCCATGAGCCAGGAACTTTCGGGAGCGATCCCGGAAACCTCCGCCTCGGCCTCGTAGAGGCCAGGCGGCGGGAGAGTTCATGCCCTGGTACTGCGATGTGTGTCAAGCACCCTTTGCTCATTGGCAGGACGCCTGCGACCACGAACTCAAAGTGCATCACATCACCCGCCCTGCTTAACCTCACGTGCCACAATACAACCCCCGAATCGGCCCGCGTCCTCCGGCGCGGGCTTTGTCGCATCAATCGTCAATGACCCCCACCTGAGCCGTTGGCCCGAGGTGGGGGCTTGTGAAGAGGCTTTCACGACGCAAGCATTGTACTAGACCATTTTCATAGGCACAGCAGGACTAACGCCACGGAATCTTTCCCAAGTTCCGCGCACGAAGGGGCGCGAGAGTCCGCGTCAGGTCGGATCCAGAGGTCCGACGACACAGCCTGCCGTGGCATGGTCGATGGGACGTGGCATTCGCCACACAAACTCCAACAGGAGGAGGCCTATCCTCAATGAGAGTCCCAGTCGTTTCCCTGCACGGGAACCCGCTCAGTCCCACAACGCCGGCCAAGGCGCGTAAGTTGCTCCGCAGTGGCGGAGCCGTCCCGAAACGCAATGCGCTCGGCACGTTCTTTATTCAGCTAACCCATCCGACGCGGGAAGAGATCCCCCACGATACCGTCGTCGGCATTGATCCCGGCAAGCTCTACTCGGGCGTCAGCGTGCAAACGCCCCAAGCGACCCTGTGGATGGGGCATCTCGTCCTGCCGTTCCCCCTGGTCCAAAAAGCAATGGCTGATCGGCGGCAATCCCGCCGCTTCCGGCGGTATCGTAAAACACCCCACCGCCCGATCCACTTTCTCCATCGGACCGGTCACAAGATTCCCCCCAGCATTAAAGCCAACCGCGAACTGGAGTGGCGGGTGCTCCAAGAACTCGCCAAAATTTACCCCATCACCCACGTGGTCTACGAAGTCGTGAAGGCCCGCGGCACCCAATCGTTCAGCCCGGTCATGGTCGGTCAGCAATGGCAGATGAATCGTTTGGCCGAACGCTGGCCCCTCGAACCCCGGCAAGGCTGGGAGACCGCGCAGCTCCGGCTCGCATTAGATCTCAAGAAAACGCGCAAGAAAGCCGAACGCTCTCCGGCCAGCCATGCCGTCGACGGCGTGGCTCTCGCGGCGAGTCATTTTCTACACTATGTCCCGTTTTACGAGAAAAATGGCGATCACGGCCAGCGTTGGGAAGGAACGTGTCACGTGACGGAAGCGCCGTTTGCCGTGATTCAACGGCCGCTCTTCTTTCGCCGGGCGCTCCATTTTCGGAACCCGCTATCCCATGGCCGACGCAAGCGCAAAGGGGGCACGATTACCCCCTGGTCGATCCGCAAAGGCGATTACGTCGAAGCCATGAAAGCCGGTCTCACGGTACGAGGCTATGTGTCCGGCTATACGCAGACCCCAACGACAAAGGCACTTTCCGTGGCGGATGCCCGCTGGCATCGCCTTGGACAATTTGCGGTCTCGAGCGTCCGTCTCCTTTGGCGTTCGACACGGCGGCTGCTCGTTCAGGCGGTACCGTCTGCCCCCTGCTAACGTCTCAACCCTTCGGCATTCCTCCCGCCGCTGACCTGCGGTGCAGTGGGGGAATCCTGCCAGGATTTTGTTGATAAGGAGTGGATTCGCATGTCTGAACAGATGTTGCAGCAAGACGATTTGATGGCGCAGTTGATGGCGTCTCATCCGAACGTGGGGCGGTTGGCGTGGTTCACGGTTGACGAAGGGCTGGTGGACCAACAGCAGTGGCTACAAGGGTTGATGCGCGCAGGCCTGACCGCGTACGGAGCTCCTAAGGGCATTCCAGCCACGACGGCGTACTTGCGCGGCCTGCGGTCAATGCAAGCCGCGGCGCCAGGTCGAACTCTCATTCGCCGCGTTGAGCGGGAGCGAGGTCGCACCGTACACCACTGGATCGAAGAAACCGTCAGCGGTGGACAGGTTCATTTCCGGCCCTTGGCCGCCATTGCGCGGGACACGAAGCACGACGTGATCAGCATTCAGCGCTTGGATCAGATGACCTCGGAGCAAGACGATGCCTTGTCGCGGCTGACGGAGTTCGTGGATACCGCCCAGCGCACCTTCACCGCCGGCGACCGACGTCGTCAGATTCGCGGTTGGTTCTCGGGCGTGGGGGCGTTGCAAATGGCGCACGCGGGTCCGATGCAGTTCATCCCTGAAACCGCGGTGGGCTTGATTGACGCCTTAAACCAGGCCCAGGACGACCTCGGGATTCACGTCTGGTCGATGCCGCTGACGCGCTCAGCCGACGTCATTGGCACGTTGACGCAGAGTCTGGACAAAGAGGTCACCCGGAAGACGGCGGCGCTCCTAAAGAGCGTTCAAGACGCCAAGAAGGCCGGGAAGACCCCGACGACCGCACAACAGGCCAAGTTGGTGCAACAGCTCCGCGAGTTGGATTCGCGGGTCAACCGCTACGCGGGTCTCTTCGGTGAACAGCTCGACAACCTGACCATGCAGCTCGACCTCGCGCGGCAAACCGTGCGCGGAGCGTTGGCGGAGTAAGAACGGGGGAGGGGGCGACCCCTCCCCCGTTTTTTTATGAGAGAGGCCCCGGGCCTTCGAGAAGAAAGCGAAGCAGGAATTTCCCGTCGCGTGTCGATTACTACGTAAAGGGGGTTGCGACTTTGCGGCTTATCATTGCGGAAAAACCCAGTGTCGCGCTCGATATTGCGCACACGCTCGGCCAAACCCAAAAGCACGAGGGATACGTGACGGTCGGATCCGATACGATCACGTGGGCCTATGGTCACCTCGTCACACTGGCGAGTCCGGAACAATACGATCCCACATGGAAAACGTGGGCATGGGCCACGTTGCCAATGCTGCCTGATCGGTTTCAGCTGACCGCCATCCCGAAAACCCAGGCCCATCTGAAGATCGTGATCGGTCTCATGAAACAGGCTGACCGCATCGTGAATGCCTGCGATTCGGATAGAGAGGGAGAAAGCATCTTTCGGCTCATTCACAGCCTATCCGGCGTGAAGAAACCCGTTGACCGGCTGTGGCTCTCGGAAAACACGCCCTCGGCGATTCGGAAAGCGTTGGCATCCATGAAGCCCGCCAAAGACTATGACGATCTCGCCAAAGCCGCTTTGGCCCGAGCGCAAGCGGATTGGCTCGTGGGCCTCAACGCCACCCGGGCCTTTTCGCTCCGCCATGGACAACCGGGGCAGCCGCTCTCGGTGGGGCGGGTGCAAACGCCGACGCTCAAGATTATCGTCGACCGGGATCGGGAAATCGGCACGTTTAAGCCGACGCCCTATTGGCAGCTGGCTGTTAAATTTCAAGCTCCCGCCGGCGACTATACCGGCATTTGGCAGGGCCCTGAAAAAGAACACGCCGCTCGGATACCAAGTAAGGCGCAAGCGGACGGGTTGGCCCAAAAGCTCCCGCCAGGGACGCCGGGGAAGATTTCGCGCCTCGAGAAAAAGACCGTGTCCATCAAACCGCCGTTCTTTTTCTCCGTCAATGACCCCCACCTGAGCCGTTGGCCCGAGGTGGGGGCTTGTGAAGAGACTTTCGCAACGTAAGCATTGCACTAGACCGTTTTCATCGGCACTTCGGGACCAACGCCACGGAATGTTTCCCAAGTTCCGCGCACGAAGGGACGCGAGAGTCCGCGTCAGGTGCGGTGTTCCACCGCACGACACAGCCCGAAGTTGCATGGTCGATGGGACGCCGCTTCTGGCGGCACAGACTCCATTTCGGAGGAGGACTATCCTCATGCGTATTGCGGTTGTCTCTCTGCACGGAAAACCCCTCAGCCCGACGACGCCTGCGAAAGCGCGCAAGCTGATCAAAAGCGGAGGCGCGATTCCCAAACGGGATAAGCTGGGCACGTTTTACCTCCAGCTAACCCATCCGACGCGGGAAGAGATCCCCCACGATACCGTCGTCGGCATTGATCCCGGCAAGCTCTACTCGGGCGTCAGCGTGCAAACGCCCCAAGCGACCCTGTGGATGGGGCATCTCGTCCTGCCGTTCCCCCTGGTCCAAAAAGCAATGGCTGATCGGCGGCAATCCCGCCGCTTCCGGCGGTATCGTAAAACACCCCACCGCCCGATCCACTTTCTCCATCGGACCGGTCACAAGATTCCCCCCAGCATTAAAGCCAACCGCGAACTGGAGTGGCGGGTGCTCCAAGAACTCGCCAAAATTTACCCCATCACCCACGTGGTCTACGAAGTCGTGAAGGCCCGCGGCACCCAATCGTTCAGCCCGGTCATGGTCGGTCAGCAATGGCAGATGAATCGTTTGGCCGAACGCTGGCCCCTCGAACCCCGGCAAGGCTGGGAGACCGCGCAGCTCCGGCTCGCATTAGATCTCAAGAAAACGCGCAAGAAAGCCGAACGCTCTCCGGCCAGCCATGCCGTCGACGGCGTGGCTCTCGCGGCGAGTCATTTTCTACACTATGTCCCGTTTTACGAGAAAAATGGCGATCACGGCCAGCGTTGGGAAGGAACGTGTCACGTGACGGAAGCGCCGTTTGCCGTGATTCAACGGCCGCTCTTCTTTCGCCGGGCGCTCCATTTTCGGAACCCGCTATCCCATGGCCGACGCAAGCGCAAAGGGGGCACGATTACCCCCTGGTCGATCCGCAAAGGCGATTACGTCGAAGCCATGAAAGCCGGTCTCACGGTACGAGGCTATGTGTCCGGCTATACGCAGACCCCAACGACAAAGGCACTTTCCGTGGCGGATGCCCGCTGGCATCGCCTTGGTCAGTTTGCCGTTTCTCATGTGCGATTGCTCAGTCGATCCGCGCGCCTCCTCGTGACGCCATTTTCCTCAGCCCGCTGCTAGAAGCCCACCGATCCGGACGCCGCGTTGCCACCCGGCCTCCGGTCGGGCGATGCGGTCACGGTGCTCGATGCGACGGTGAGCGACAAGGAGACCAAACCGCCTGCCAGGCTCACCGATGCCAGCCTCTTGGCCTTGATGGAAAAGTACGGGCTTGGCACGCCGGCGACCCGCGCCCGCACCCTGGAAGTGCTCTTGGCCCGTGAATACATTCGACGCGAGAAAAAGACGCTGGTCTCGACCGACAAGGGCCAGCGCTTGCTGCGCGTGCTGCCGGAGACGTTGCAATCGCCCGACTTAACCGGGGCCTGGGAAGCGCGCTTGGAGGCGATTGCCGAGTCGTCCGATGATCCGCGGGCCTTTCTCGGGGACATTCGCCAGTTGACGCAGGACGTGGTGGACGCGGCACGTCATCAGACAGGGGAGGGGATTCAAACGCCCAGTGCGTTCGGACAGTGCCCGTTATGCAAGAAGGGCGAAATCCGTGAGAGCCCGAAAGGGTGGGGGTGCTCGGAGTGGAAAGACGGGTGCCGCTTCATGATTTGGAAAATCGTGGCGGGCAAGAAGCTCACGGCAACCCAGGTCAAAACTTTGCTATCCGGAAAAACCACGGCGGTCATCAAGGGATTTAAGAGCAAGGCGGGAAAGTCGTTCGACGCCCGGTTGAAACTGGACGGTCCGGAAGGACGGGTGGCCTTTGAGTTCGAGACGCGTTCGGCTTCGACCCCCGGAAAACCATCCCCTAAGCGCGGAGTGGAGGTTCCGTGATGGTGACAGCCTCCGCACGCCCCCAAGTGCATCCTGCCCCGCGCATCTCACGTTTTTCTCCGTGTTCCATGATACACTGATGTTATAGCGAAAGGTGATCGGATGAAACGCATTGTATTCGGCCGTCATGCGCGGCGGCAAATGCAGTTATACCGAATTACCCTCGCCGAGGTTGAGGCCATCATCCGGCATCCTGAGCATCGCCAGCCGTCTATCCACGGCTCGGGACGGGAAGACTGCTATGGACAAGTCGAGACGCGAGGTTGGATTCGGGTCGTCATCTATGAGGACACCCAGCAAATCACGGTGGTTACGGCGCATCCGCGTCGGCACTATCCATAGAGAGGAGAGATATTGATCGTGCGAATCGATTACGATCCGGACGCCCATGCTCTTTACATCACGGTGAGAGATGCGGAGCCGACCTTTGGCGAAGATGTGTCCCCCGGGGTTATCGGCCATTATGATAGCACAGGTCATCTGGTCGGTGTCGAAATATTGGATGTCATCGGCCCCGTTGATGCCATGCGTCATCTCACCATTCCCGACCCGGCTCCTTCCGTCTCCGCTTAGCGTGCGCGCGGACGGAGACGTGGCGCCCTCGGAACAGACGAAGGGCCTCGACGACCATCTGGCCAGCGCTGCTACCTGCTGCCACGCCGTCGCACTGTAGTGCTGTCCTGAATTATCCTGGGGGCTGTCCCAATAGTCACCCGCACGGGTGACTGGGGCGGACCCTGATGAAAGTCAAGTGACCCTCGCTCCTAGTAAGCGAGGGTCGCTTGCTTCAAGAGGTTGTGGGCCACGCT
>NZ_JABBVZ010000010.1 GCF_012933365.1 Sulfobacillus harzensis
GGACGGTTTAGTTCAGCCTGGCTTTTCCCGGCTGTCCCGTGAGAAAAATGGATCTTGACATTTAACCGCGGGACTTATCTCAGGGATCGATGAGCCTATGACTCGGGTTGTGGCTCTACGTCGGCCAAGTTTGCCACCACGGGGCCGGCTTTTTCGCCGTAGTTGTAGAAGCCGTCAATGACTTCTGGGATTTCGCGAAAGTTGTTGTCTGGCGGTGGGGAGGAGGTCATCCACTCCAGCGTGCGACCATTCCAGGGATTGTGGGAAGCTTTCGGCCCCTTGCGCCATGCCCAGACAATGTGCACGCCATGCAGCACGAAACCGACCCCCAATGTCCATGCGGCAATCGAGATGACCAAATTCAGGGGGTGCAGATACGGTGGGTAGGTCGGTACCCAGCGGTTCATTCCTTCCAGACCCACCAGGAACATGGTGCTGAAGGCGGTGTTAAAGGCGAGGAAAATCCAGATGGAGAGAAACTTGCCCCAGAATTCGCTGTACATCCGGCCGGTAATCTTCGGCAGCCAATAGTACGTGGCTGCAATCCAACTGAACACCATGCCGCCGATGATGGTGTAATGGAAGTGGGCTACGACGAACATGGTGTCGTGGACCTGCAGGTTGATTGGCGGGTCCGCGAGATACACGCCGGTAATGCCTCCGTGCAGGAAGTTGAACATGCTCATCAAGATCAAGAGACCGGGCGTCGTCAACCGGTAGCGTGATTTCCACATGGTGCCCAGGGCTGCCATGAACGCGAACCCGGTGGGAATGGAAATCATCTCCGTGAAAAAGGAGAAGGGAAACATCTCCGAGTTGCGCATGTTGGTGAACATGTGGTGAGCCCAAACCAATCCGGACAGCATCATCACAAAGATAAGCCCGATGACCGCCCAGGATCGGGCGAAGAGGGACTTTTGCGCCATGACGGGGATGATTTCGTTCCAGAGCGCAAACGCCGGCACGACCACAATGTACACCTCAGGATGGCCAAAGAGCCAAAATAGCTCCAACTCGGCCAACACCTGCCCGGCGGCGTTGAAGAGATTCAATGGGACGATGCGGTCGAGCAGCTGCAAAATGAACGTCATCTGAATTTCCGGAAGCCAGATCAGATTCAAAATGGAGACCGTGGTGATGCCCCAGACGAACATCGGCAATCGTGCCCACGTGACGCCGGGCGCCCGGTTGAAGACAATGGTGGCCACCAGGTTGAGCGACACAATAATTGACGACATGGTTAATGCCGCCACGCCGAGGTAGTAGAAAATAATCCCGGCTGCCCCTTGGCTTCCGAGGGGCTCATAGCCACGCCAACCAGTGGTCCAATATCCCAAGAGGGGACTCATCGCAACGGTCAGCACGCCGGCCGGGATAAGCCACTGCCCCAGGCCCGAGAGGCGGGAAAAGACCGTGGTACGGGCGCCAATCATGAGCGGGACGATGTAGTTCCCCAGTCCGCCGACCAACGCCACCGTAGCGACGGAAAACATCATGATGGTTCCATGGGCGCCGACGGCCGACAAGTACTGATTGGCATACGTAAAGAAGTACATGCCGGAGGCCGCGAGTTCGATGCGCATGGCCATCGCGATCCCGCCGGCGAGAATGAACGCGCAAGCAGATGACGTCATATATTGAATGCCGACGACTTTATGGTCGGTGGCAAACGCGAAGTATCGACGCCAGTCGGTGGCTTCACCGACCCGTGGGGTGACGCCAAAGAGCGGTAGCACCATGCCTTCATAGGCCCCCACGCCCAAAAGCCAGCCGATCACAGCTCCGACCCACCCAATGGTGATGGATACTTCCGTAAAGAACGGATGTCCGTAATGGGGGGCGATGGCGGCGGTTAGGCTATTCAGCAGTACGAAGGCAATCCCAGCCCACAAAAATCCGCGCAACATGGGCGGCATGACGTGCACTTTCGCGGATGGGGTTGTTACAACATTTTGAGCCATCACGAATCCTCCAATCTAAGCGCTTATGAGCTTTGCAGCTTTTGCTGCTTGGCGATCCAGGCCTTGAACTGCGAAGCCGTTACAATCTTGAGCGGCGACTCCATCCAAGGATGTCCCGGCCCGCAAACTTCGGCGCACTGCACGCGGACTTCGGGGTTGGTTTGATAGGTGGCGGTCCGATTGGCGACGATGTATTCGTAGCGGGTTTCACCCGGAATCACGTCCTCTTTAATCCCGAACGCCGGCACCCAGAACGAATGGATGACACCCGCCTCCACGTCGTAGGTGTGGAACGGGTCATAGGACCGGAGCACAAACTCGATCTTCTTATGGGCGGGTATGACCAGCTCGTCCTGTCCATTGGCGTTCACGGTCTGGGAGAGGTGATATTGCGGATAGCTGAAAATCCACTCCCACTGCCGGGCGGTCACATCCACAATCAGATCGTTCTTTTGATGGCTGGGCAACTGGGTAGCGAACATTTGCTCTAAGTCGGCCGCTGTCGGGTGAAGCCAGAACAGCAGGTTGAGCACGATGGAGCCCAAAATCCAAATGGTTGTGAAGAGGCCATTCTTGGTGACTTGAATACGGCTTTGCTTCGGTTCGGGGCTGTCTGCATGGTAACGGAACGCCGTCCAGACCAGCCACCAAATGACGAGCAGAAATACCGGCGCCAGCATCGTGGTCAGGAAGTTAAAGGCGTGCAAGGCGATATTGCCTTGATTGGTCAATAAGAAATACATTTGGCTGCTGCCGATGCGGTGTAGAAACCACTCGCCCAGCGCGCTAATGATAATCCAGACCACGCCGAAAATCACAATGTCCATGGTTGTCGTTCCTTTCTCCGGGGGCCGGTTAGTCGCGCACGATGTTTATCACGCCACGCATGCCGGTCCGCCAGTGGATGAACTGCTGCACAAAGCAGCCGTAATGCCAGATGCCGGGCTTGTCTGGGACAGTAAAAGACAGGTGAAGGGTCCCACCAGGCTGAAGCGTGGGGCTAAAGTCGCCGCCGCTGGAAATCTGATAGGGGCCTTTGGGTCCTACATAAGTCACCTTGGCTTTATGGGGAACAAAGTTGTCCACGCCCACCGGGTCACTAAGGGTGACGGCTACCCCATCCCAGAAGTCATGCACCCAGCCGTCGGCGTTCAGCACGCCGAATGCTTGGAAATACTGCATGTTGGGGTGCGGACGGCCAATGGTCCACTCATGCCAGTGCGTGGGGCTCTGATTATGAAAGATGACCTCCATCTTGTCGCCCACGCGCCAGGTCATATAGTTTGGCACGAAGTAGTAGTCGAGCGCATACAGGTGGATCTGACCGCTAGAAACGGGCGAGCCGAAAATGTCACGAGCGGCGGTGACTATCGGCCACTTGCCAAACATGGTGATGGCGCCGGCTATACCCAAGCCGGTCAATCCTGTAATAAGTTGTCGGCGGCTCCAAGTCGGTTCTGCCGGCATATGTTCGTTTTCTTGCTCCACGTCCAAAACCTCCTTGGTTCTCCGTAACTGTGAGGCCGATGCAGGAATGGCGACAGTACTCAAATTTCCCAGCCGTTGTCCGTTTTATCGAAGCGCTGGAGTGTTAGTTATCACCAGAGGTGGGGAATGCTGGAAAAAAATGGGGATCATACGATGAATCCTATCTGGCTGGCGATCCCATTTCTGTTAGCCAGCTTTGTCCTCTGGGCATGGGTGTGGCACATGGCGCGGGAATGGGATCGGGACTCTCCGGGGGGCGGAAAATTGGGCCGGGTACTATCCTTGCGGGCCTACCGCCGGAAGAAGACCACGGATATGAAGTCGTGACATATTGCGCAAAATAAAAACACCCGCCATCCCTTTGGATGCGGGTTACAAGTTTGGTGGAGACGAGGGGAGTCGAACCCCTGACCTCTAGAGTGCGATTCTAGCGCTCTCCCAACTGAGCTACGCCCCCACGACGCTTACTGATTATATAAACTGCACCGTTCGCTGTCAATACAATGGCCATCGCGCTTTGTCCGTAAAATGTGCCAGAGTCTCCAATTAACCCACACAATTCTGCGCTTCATGGGATGCCCTGTACTTTTCACACGGATTTTCGCCATGGTCGACAGTTTCTCACAGAAGTTACATGGCATTGTGGCGGAACGGTTCGGGGAAGCTCAAATTCATCAGGAATTTGTCCATTAAAACTTTAGACCTGGCGGCAGGAATGTTAGGATGAGGGGCGAATAAGTGGAGGAAAGTGGAGCCAAGTGGGACAGATGGGGGTGATGCGGGGTGATGATGGGAGAGTATTCCCACGCACTGGACGATAAGGGCCGCATCGTCATCCCGGCTCGCTTGCGCGATGACTTGGACAACCACTTTGTGATGACCAAGGGTTTAGATGGCTGTCTCTTTCTCTATCCCATGGAGGAGTGGAGAAAGATGGAAGAACGCTTGAAGGCGCTGCCCATGACCAATGCCAGTGCGCGAGCCTTTCAAAGGCTTTTTTTGGCCGGGGCGCAAGACGTCGAAGTCGACCGCCAATTTCGGGTAACCATCCCCCCGCGACTTAGGGAATACGCGGGTGTCATTAAGGATGTCGTGCTGGTAGGGGTCTCGAGCCGCGTTGAGTTGTGGGCGCAGGAGAAGTGGCAGGCCTATCAGGCGGAGGCGCAGGACGGTTACGAGGACGTCGCCGAGAAGATGGTGGACTTCGGGTTTTAAGGCGAGGAGCAGCGATGGTGAGGTTCGAACACGAAAGCGTCATGCCGCGGGAAGTGTTGGAGCTCTTGGTGACCAACCGCCAAGGGATTTATGTGGATGCCACCTTGGGCGGTGCTGGTCATACCGTTCGGTTGCTGGAGTCCTACCCCGATATTCGCATCATCGGAATTGACCAGGATGATCAGGCGCTGGATTACGCGCGGAGCAAAATCGAGCCCTTTCAGGATCGGGCACAAGCAGTCAAGGGCAATTTCCGCTATCTGACCGAGCTTTTAGCTTCGATGGGCTTGGAGCAGGTGGATGGTGTGCTCTTTGATCTGGGCGTCTCCTCGCCGCAGTTGGATCGGGCAGAACGCGGGTTTTCGTATCAACATGAAGACGCGCCCTTGGATATGCGGATGGACTCCGATAATCCTGTCACGGCCTTTCGACTGGTGAACACCAAGTCGGAGCAGGAAATTGCCCAAGCCATTCGCACATGGGGAGAGGAGCGTTGGGCCTCGCGTATCGCCGCGTTTATTGTCAATGCGCGCAAGACTGAGCCGATTCGCACCACGGGTCAGTTGGTGGACGTCATACGAGCCGCCATTCCGGCGGCAGCCCGTCGACAGGGAGGCCATCCCGCCAGAAGAACGTTTCAGGCGCTTCGAATTTGGGTCAACGACGAAATGGGCGCCTTACAGGATGGCGTTCAGGAGGCCTGGCGGGTGTTGGCACCGGGTGGGCGCATCGCCGTGATTTCGTTTCATTCGTTAGAAGACCGGATTGTGAAGCACCAGTTTCGCGATTGGCATAATCAGCATCTGGCCCGCCTCATTACGAAGCATCCCCTGACTGCGGATGCTGCGGAATTGGACGGGAACCCACGGGCACGCTCGGCGAAGCTGCGCGTCGTGGAAAAGCTCGCAAGCTAGGGGTTGTCGATGCGAAGGGAGTCCTTTGCTCACGGTGTCGACAAAATCCCCGCCGTCAACTCATAACTCGTCACGATTCGCATACTTTGGGAGGATTATCATGGTTGAAGAGCGCACATGGCAAGTCGAGAACGAAGGCAATCTAGCCCGCACGTGGGAACAGCGGCTTCGGCCCAAAGTTTCCCCACAACCGCAGCGTCGTCGACGGATCGCGGCGCGTTGGGTACGGCCCGCAGCGTGGATTGGAGCGCTTTGGGGCGGTGCCGTGGTGGCAAGCTTTCTTGCCATCCAGGTCATGACCATGTCCTATCATTATGACCAAACGAACCAACAATATGCGGCGCTCACGCGGCAGAATCAGTCGTTGAATGTGACACTGGCGGCTCTTACCTCAACCCAGGCTTTGTCCCGTGACGCGGCCCGCCTTAAAGTGACTATGGTGGAGCCCGCCTCAGCCCTCCAAACCCCTGTGAAACATGGGACATCTAAGCCGGTTGCCGCTCCTACGGTTCAGCCTTCGGCTCTTGGCCGGGTGACCCGCTGGATGCAGAATCTTAGCCAAAGTCTCGGACAATGAAGGCGCGCATACGGAACCTAACCCGCTGGCGCGTGTTGTGGCTGACGCTCGGCATGGCCGGGTTTATGGCTTTTCTGGTGGGGCGTCTCGTCGTTATTCAAGTTGCCGACAAGTCGTTCCTGGATAACTATGAGGCATCCTTCCAGGTTAAGCACATCACCATCCCGGCCCAGCGGGGCGAAATTATCGACCGCAATGGGACGGTCTTAGCTATGGATGTTCCGCGCGACCAGGTCATTGCTGCGCCGCGCTATATTCATCATCCGGCCCAAGAGGCGGGTGTGTTGGCCAAGTATTTGCCCTTTAAGGCCAAAGTCTTGCGCCGCGTGCTGTCTAACAAATCGTGGTATGCCCTGTTGGACAACTCGGTCAGTCCAGCGGTGGCCAATAAGATCAACCGCCTGCAGCTCACCGGCATCGCCACCGTGCCGGTGACGGGGCGCGAGTACCCCAACGGCACGCTGGCTTCCCAAGTGCTCGGTATGGTTGGGTCTAATGGCCAGGGGTTAGCCGGGATTGAATACGCCGACAACAAGCTGTTGTCCGGGACGCCAGGGCATTGGACGGTGCGTGAGGATGCCTATGGCAACCCGATGTTGCAATGGCAGCAGGCCTACACTCCGCCTAAGCCCGGCGATACCGTCCAATTGACCATCGACGCCAACGTGGAAGCCCAAGCGCAGAAGTGGCTCAAGTGGGGAATTAAGCGGGCCCATGCGAAAAACGGCACCGTCATCATCATGAACGTCAAGACCGGCGGGATCGTTGCTTTGGCGAATTGGCCCAACTACAACCCCAACAACTTGGCCACCGTCACGTCCGAGAATCAGAGCGACTTCGGGGTGCAATATCTGTTCCCCCCAGGCTCAATTTTCAAGCCTGTCACGACGGCGGCAGCCCTTTCGCTGGGACTCTTTACGCCCAATAGCCTTTTCTATACGGATGGCTATAAAATTGTCGACGGCGTCCGCATCAATGACTGGAATCCCAAGGGCTGGGGATGGATTACGCTGACCCGGGGTTTGGAGGTGTCCTCAGACCAAGTCTTCATGGACGTTGCCTTGAAGCTGGGCGTCAGCGGGTTGTATCAGTTTGTGCACGCTTTTGGGCTTGATCATGCCGTCAATGTGGGGCTGCCGGGTTCCGCCTCACCCCTTTGGATTCCTAAATCGCAGGTTAACCCGGTGGATTTGGCCACGGAAGGATTCGGGCAGGGGTTTGCGACCACGGCCATGGAGATTATTGCCGCGGACGATGCCATCGCCAACAATGGCACGCTGGTGCAGCCGCACATTGTCAAGGACATCATTAGTCCCAGCGGCAAGGTGACCCCAACCAAAGTGACGGTCGAGGGGAAGCCCGTGACACCGCAAGTGGCTTTAGAAATCCAGCACATGATGACCTTGGAAGCCACCAAAGGAACCGGCGTGCCGGCACAGGTTCCCGGCTATATCATCGCTGGGAAGACGGGGACGGCGCAGAAGATTGTGAACGGCCACACCTCCAATTCCAACTTTGTGGCTTCTTATTTGGGGTATGGCCCGATGCCGCACCCTAAGTTCATCATGCTGGTGTCCATCAATCACCCGGTAGGGAGTCTCTTTTACGGGGACCAGGTCTCGGCTCCGGTGTGGAAGCACATCGCGACCTATCTCTTTAAGTACTGGAACATCAAACCGTACGCCGGACCCGACAACGGGTCCAAACCGGGGCCGATTCCCTAAAGTTCTCGGGTGGGCGTGACTGTCATAGAAATGGGGAGTAACCAGCCCGTCCTTGTCACGACGGGTAGGGGGGTCTCTCTGATGAATGACCGTCCACCGCTGATGTTAAAGCGGCGCAATTTTGTCGCCATGATAGGCTTCGGCTTGTTTGATCTGCTGATTGGAAGTCGGCTCGTGACCATTCAAACTTTAGACGCGCCTAAGCTGAAGAAGCTGGCGGACAGCATTCATTTCCGATCGGTGCCGTTGGCGCCGTTTCGGGGCAATATCACCGATCGCCATGGACGGCTGTTGGCAGGATCACACCATGCCTTTTCCGCCTATGCCATTCCGGCGCAAACAAAGTCGCGTAAGACAGAGAGCATTCTGCTGGCCGACATCCTGGACATGGAACAAAGTCGGCTCTTGCGCCGACTGTCCCGCCATCAAGGCTTTGTTTGGCTGAAGCGGCGGCTGACGCCAAAGGAGCTGGCGACCTTGAAAAGTCAGTTGGCCGCTTTGCCGGGCATCCATTTGGTGACGGAAACCGCCCGCTATTATCCTGAAGGCGAGTTGGCCGCTGGGGTGTTGGGATTTACGGGCATCGACAATCAGGGGCTGGCTGGCCTAGAGATGGTGTACGACAAGTACCTTAAGGGAGAACGGGGCGCGCTTCAGGAAGAATTCACCGCCTATGGAGAAAACATGCCGTTTGCCCGTCAACGCATTGTCCCCTCTCGGCAAGGCGATACCCTGGAGCTCAGCATCGATGAGAATATCCAGTGGATGGCGGAGCGTGCCTGTGAACATGCCATGATTGCGACCGGCGGCCGGGCGGTGATGATTACGGTGATGCATCCAAAGACCGGCGGAGTTCTAGCCATGGCGCAGCGGCCCACTTTTAACCCCAATCACTTTAAAGATTTTCCGGCGAAGAACTACCGCGAGCTGGCCGTGACGGATGCCATCCCGCCCGGATCGATTTTTAAGCCGGTCACCTTGGCGTCGGCCTTGGAAGCCGGAACGACCAATCCGGGGGCCGGATTTTTTTGTCCCGGGTTCAAAGTGGTGTTGGGGCGGCGGGTCAATTGCTGGCGGCCATCGGGTCACGGCGCTGAGTCTCTGGCGGATATTGTCAAAAACTCCTGCAACGTAGGTTTCATGGAGTTGGGTCTCGGGATGGGGGTGGATCGGTTTTACGAGTCCGTCGGCCACTTTGGCTTGATGCATCGGACGGGCATCGATCTTCCCGGAGAAGCTTTGGGCCTCTTCCCGCGCAAGGCACGTGTGACGGCTCTGGACCTGGCGATTATGGCATTCGGGCAGACCCTCACCGTAACCCCCATTGGACTGATTACGGCCATCAGCGCGATTGCCAACGGCGGCGAGTTATTAAAGCCGCACGTGGCACGGGCCATTAAGACGCCGGACGGCCAACTGGTCAGAAGTTTTGATGGCCAGCGGGTCCGCCGGGTGGTGTCGTCAGAGGTGGCCTCACTTGTTCAGCGCATGATGATTGGCGTGGTCGACAAAGGAAGTGGCAAGCTCGCCCAAGTTCCTGGCTACAAAGTGGCGGGGAAGACGGGGACAGCACAGAAGGTCATTAACGGGCGAACCGAAAAGGGGATCTATATTGCTTCATTCATCGGCTTTGCTCCGGTGCCGAATCCCGCCGCTGTCATTCTCATTTCCGTTGACGAGCCGCAAGGCGCATTCTATGGTGGGCAAGTAGCCGCTCCGGTATTTGGGCGCCTCATGCGGGATATTCTTCGCTACATGAAAATTCCGCCCACGGAGCCGATCAAAAAGCCGCGAGTCGGGGAGGCGGCGATGGTGCCCGATTTAGTGGATTTGTCGCCGGAAGTTGCCTATCAGGATGCCGCGGTGTTTGGTTTTCCGGTACAATTCAAAGGACAGGGCAAAATTGTGGTGGACCAGTCGGTGACCTACGGAGGCTATCGGCCCGCCGGCACGCTGTTGACCTTGACGCTGGGCGATCATCCCCGCGATTATTTGCAGTGGGTTACGGTGCCCAATTTTCGGAGGTTGACGGTCGCTTCCGCCCACCAACTGGCCTTTGAGCTTGGACTTAACACGGCAGTCCGGCACAACGGAGGGCATGGGCAGGTGGTGCACCAATCCATCAGCCCGGGGACACAGGTCAAATCCGGAACCACGGTTGTGCTTGATTTGGCCTAGGGGAGCCGTGAAAGTGGGGAATGTCATGACGGTTGAACAACTGGTAAAACTCATGGGGCTGGGCCGCGTGTTTGGCAATGGCAACGCGGAAATTACCGGCATTCAACATGACTCGCGGCAGGTGACGGCCGGTGATCTCTTTTGTGCCATTCCGGGGTTTCGCACCGACGGCCACCTGTATTGTACGGAGGCATATGCCCGCGGGGCGGCCGGTTTCCTAGTGGAACGCGAGGATGCCATTCCATCCGGCGCCAGCGGGATTGTGGTGGACAATGCGCGCTTAGCCCTGGCCGGTGCGGCTGATGTTTTTTACGGCCATCCCTCAGGCCGTTTGTGGATGGTCGGGGTGACGGGGACCAACGGCAAAACCACCACGACTCATTTGGTGCGGGCGGTGATGGAGGGTAGCGATGTCCCGTGCGGGTTGACGGGAACCCTGCACACGCTGATTGGCGCCGAAAGTTTTAAGGTGGTGCGAACGACACCCGAGGCTCCGGATTTGCAGCGCATTTTACGCCATATGGCCGATCGGGGCATGAAAGCGGCTGTGATGGAAGTATCATCGCATGCGCTGGCGTTATCGCGGGTCGACCATGTGGACTATGATGTGGGCGTTTTTACCAATCTGACCCAGGATCATCTTGACTTCCACAAGGATTTTGAAAGCTATTTTCGGGCCAAGGCGCTCTTGTTTGAGCGTCTCGGGCAAGGGACAGAAAAGGGACCTCGGGCCGCCATTATCAATGGCGACGATCCGTATGCACCGCGTTTGGTGGCGCTGACGCACGTTCCGGTGTTGACGTATGGGTTAAGCAACAAAAACGACCTCCGGGCGACGCAAGTCCGGGTGACCAGTCGGGGGGTGCAATTTCTCGCGCATTTCCCTTCCGGCGTGCAGCAGCCGGTGGAGTTTGGCATGCCCGGCGGCTTCAATGTGCTTAATGCCTTGGCGGCCATGGGCGTCGGTTACGTATACGGATTGGCGCCGGAGCAGATGGCGGAGGCCTTGGCCCGCTATAAAGGCGTCCCCGGGCGCTTTGAGCGTATCGACGAAGGCCAGCCCTTCAGCGTCATCGTGGACTACGCTCATACGCCCGATGGGTTGGAAAACGCCTTGAACACCGCCCGGGAGTTTGCGATGGGCAAGATTGGGGTGGTCTTTGGGGCCGGTGGTGATCGGGATCGGGGCAAACGTCCCCTGATGGGAGAGGTTGCAGGCCGCTTGGCCGACTTTACGGTCTTGACAGCAGACAATCCGCGCTCGGAGGATCCCATGGAGATCATCCATGAAATTGAGCCGGGCATCAAAAAAGTTCACGGGCAGTGGCAAGTGGAGTTGGATCGAGAGCGTGCCATTAAGCTGGCGATTTCTCAGGCACAGCCCGGGGACGTGATTCTCATTGTTGGCAAGGGACATGAAACCTACCAAATTTACCGCGATGGCACAATCCACTTTGATGACCGCGAGGTGGCCCGCCAGGTGCTAAGGGAGCTCAAGCGATCATGATTTCACTGAGGTTGGAGGATGTACGGCGCTGGACGGGCGGAGAAGTCACAAATCTGGACGTCGGCGGGGTGGTGAACAAGCTTTCCATTGACAGTCGGGAAGCAGCTCCTGGCGTCCTATTCATTGCCTTGCCGGGCTCCAATACCGACGGTCATGCGTTTGTCCAAGATGTGTGGCGTGCGGGTGGGGTGGCCATGGTGCGGCGCGACTTCCCCGACACGGATGGTCCCACGGTGCGGGTTGACTCGCCGCTGGAGGCGATGGGACAACTATTGCGGGGTTATCTGGCGTCGCGTCAGGTGACGGTTGTTGGGGTTACGGGCAGTGTCGGCAAAACCAGCGTCAAGGAGCTGACGGCGGCCGTCTTGCGTCAAAAATTTTCTACGTCCTTCTCTTTGGGCAACTACAATACCGCCATCGGGCTGCCGTTGTCCTTTTTTGCTGGGCCTGCCAACACCACCCATTTTGTGGCCGAAATGGGGATGAGCGCGCCGGGGGAAATTCGCCGGCTGACAGAAATCGCCCCGCCCGATGTGGCAGTCATTTCCACGATTGGACCGAGCCACTTGGAGAAGCTGGGGTCCATGGAGGCCATTCAGGCAGCCAAAGGGGAGATATTGGAGGGACTGAAGCCGGAGGGACTCGCGGTCTTGAACCATGACAACCATTGGGTGCGGGAATTGGGTGAAAGAACGCCGCGCCGGGTGCAATGGTTCGGCACGAGTTCGGGTTTAGCTGGCCGTGTGCTGTCCTCCGAGGTCCAAGCCGACCACACCTTAATGGTCTTAGAAATTCTGGGTCAAAAGGCGACCATTCGGCTTCCCTGGCTCGGCGCCCACCAAGCGCACAACGTGGCCGCCGCATTGTTAATCGGCCGCCATCTGGGGCTTGCGTTGGACGAGGCCGTGGCTGGGGTCGAGGCTGTGGACGCCAACCGGTCCCGCATTCGAGTGGTTTCGACCGGCTGCTGGACACTCTTAGCGGATGTGTATAATGCGAGCCCACTGTCGACTCAAGCCGCCCTCGATGTGCTGAAGAGCCGCCCGGGCCGTCATGTGGCGGTCATTGGCGACATGCTGGAGCTGGGGTCGGAAGAGATTCGGGGCCATCGGCAGGTGGGTGTCTATGCTCTGGGGCGTGCGGATGTGCTGCTGGGAGTCGGTGCTCGGGCCAGGCACGTGGTTGAGGCGGCCCAGTCCACTGGGGTGCAGGCCGAATGGGTAGCCACCCGCGATGAAGCGCTTGACTGGCTTCTTCAGCGCCTCCAGGATGGCGACGTAGTGCTGCTGAAGGCGTCGCGGGGAATGCAGTTTGAGTGGCTAGCCCACAAACTGGAAGAACGGGGGCGACGTTCGTGACCCTCGCTTTGGCCGGCGTAATTGGGCTTGTTGTCTCTTTGCTGATGGGGCCGTTGGTGATTCCCGTGCTAAGACGGCTAAAATTCGGGCAACAAATTCGCGAAGTGGGTCCTGAAGCTCATTTGAAGAAACAGGGTACCCCGACCATGGGAGGCGTCATTTTTCTGGCGTCGGTACCCATCACGGTTGCGATTTTGGATCCAACCAGCGCACGAGCTTGGGCGCTCTCTTTGCTCACCTTAGGCTTTGGACTCATCGGCTTTGCCGACGATTTTCTGAAGGTCGCACTCAAGCGGCCGTTGGGGCTGAAAGCCCGGGAGAAGTTGCTGTTGCAAGTGGTGTTGGCAGTGGCTTTCACCTGGTATGTATACCGGTACCTGCCGCCAACGGGATATGTGCTGCCCTTCCACCTGGGCCATTTAGTCTTGGGGTGGTGGTATGGCCCGATTAGTGTGCTAGCTATTTTAGGAGCGGCCAACGCGGTGAATTTGACCGATGGATTGGACGGATTGGCCGCGGGGTCATCGGTCGCGGCGTTCGCCTTTTTCGCACTGTGGGCGTTGCGGGCTAAGGACGATCCGGTTGCCGTGTTTGCGCTGGCTCTGGTGGGCGGACTGGTCGGGTTCTTGCGGGTGAATCTTCATCCGGCGCGCGTCTTTATGGGTGATACGGGCTCCTTGGCCTTGGGGGCGGGCTTGGCGGGCGCGGCGATTGTGACCGGGTCCCCCTTTTTGCTGCCCATCGTCGGCATCCTCTTCGTCGTCGAGACCCTGTCGGTCATCATCCAGGTGATAAGTTTCCGGCTGACGGGTCGGCGGGTGTTTCGCATGAGTCCGCTCCATCACCATTTTGAGTTAGGCGGCTGGTCGGAAGAGCGCGTGGTAACGGTTTTTTGGATTGTCTCGGCCTTGGGTGCGGTGTTGGCATGGTGGTAAATCAGTCAGAGACGAGGAGGCAGCCGATGGAAAAGCAAACCGGGCATTTTGATTATTTGTTGCTGTTTTCCGTGCTGGGGCTGTTAGCCATCGGCACCGTAGTGGTGTTCTCGGCCAGCGCCTCCATCGCCTATCACACCGTGGGGAACCCATACTACTACTTGGAACGCCAAATCATGTGGGCTATTTTGGGATTAATCGTGATGGCCATTGCCTCCCGTTATGATTATTGGCGTTACCAAAAATGGGCTTTGCCGTTATTTATCATAGCCGTGGTATTATTGGGGCTGGTACTTGTCCCGCACGTGGGCATTTCCATTAATGGATCGCGTCGCTGGCTGGGAGCAGGGCCGCTGCAATTGCAACCTTCGGAACTGGCCAAAATCGGTATGATCTTTCTCTTTGCGCGGCTTTTTAGCTTGCATCAAGATCAATTATCCGATTTTTGGCGGGGCATCGTCCCGCATCTGGCGATTGCGGTCGTGGTGTTCGCATTGGTGATTTTGGAACCGGACCTGGGAACGACCTTGGCGATTGCGGGAACATTTTTCGTCATGCTGTTCGTAGCCGGCGCCAGAAAACGTCACATGGGCTTTTTGCTTGGATCGGGGCTTCCGGTGTTGGGGGCGGTCATTGCATTTGAGCCCTATCGGCTGCAGCGGATTGTGGCGTTTACCGACCCTTGGAAGCATCCCTTGGGTGAAGGGTTTCACACCATCCAGGCGCTGTTGGCACTGGGTTCGGGCGGCGTGTTGGGGCTAGGTTTAGGATATACTCGACAAGCCCTGGGATTTCTCCCCGAGTCGTTTACGGACTTTATCTTTGCCGTCTTGGGAGAAGAACTGGGGCTGGTTGGAACGCTCACGGTGGTTATTTTGTTTATGCTGGTGGCGTGGCGCGGTTACCGCATCGCGATGCGGGCGCCGGATGCGTTTGCCAGTCTGTTGGCGACAGGCTTCACCACCATGATCGCCATTCAGGCGGCCATCAACATGGGAGTGGTGACGGCCACTTTGCCGGTGACCGGGATCACCTTGCCTTTTATCAGTTACGGGGGATCGTCCTTGGTCCTCAGTTTGGCGGGGGTCGGAGTGCTGTTGAACATTTCAAGGCACACCTCCTAGCGTGGAGCATATGGTAGGGATTGCGCCTCTCAAATGCGCGGGGCGACAACAGAACGTTTAAGGGTGTCAGATGATGCGCGCAGTGCTCAGCGGGGGCGGCAGCGGGGGACACATTTACCCGGCGCTGGCGATATCCCGAGGATTGCTTCAAGTGGAGCCCGAAGCGGAGCTCTTATATCTAGGGACCAACCACGGACTGGAACGCGATTTGGTTCCACGCGAGAACATTCCGTTTCGCGCGATTCACGCCCAGGGACTCATGGGCCGCGGTTTAGGCGGAAAAGTTCGGGGTGTGGTGGCCTTGGTTCGCGGCGTCCATGACGCGTGGAGGATATTAAAGCGCTTTAAGCCCGATGTGGTGATTGGCACAGGCGGTTATGCTTCGGGGCCGGTCGGACTGGCAGCAAACCTTTTGCACGTGCCCTTGATTATTCAGGAGCAAAATGCCTTCCCAGGCTTAACCAATCGCAATTTGGCCAAGCGGGCGGCGGCGGTGTTCGTGCCGTTTGAAGAAGCGCGTCAATATTTTCCACCCTCGGCGCGGGTCATCATTGCTGGCAATCCGGTCTCTGTTGCGGGCGAGCGGCTGTCCAAGAAAGACGGGCGCAAGCGTCTGGGTCTAAAACCCGAGGTCCGTCTTCTGATGGCAACCGGCGGGAGTCAAGGCGCGCGGGCCATCAACGAGCTGATGCTAGACTTGCTCGGTGACGTTCACGCTGCCTCGGATCTGGGTATGATTTGGGCGACCGGCAAACGATACTACCGACAAGTGAAGGCGGCCATTCAAGAGCGGTTCCCGGACGGTCTGGACGAAAGTCGCGTGCAGGTTTTCGAATACTTTTACCAGATTCAAACCGTGTATCAGGCGGCGGATCTGTTTGTGGGCCGGGCCGGCATGGGAACCATCACCGATTGTGAAGCCTTCGGGGTGCCGGCCGTACTCATCCCCTCACCCAACGTGAGCGAGGATCATCAAACGAAAAACGCCCAGGTGATCGAGACGCGGGGCGCGGGGATGTTGATTCGCGAGACCGACTTGGCGCGCGACGGCGCTCGAGTGCTGGAACTCTTGCGAGATACGGAGCGCACCGGCCGGATGGCCGAGAATATGCGCGCCCTATTTGATGCTGACGCGGTGGATCGGATTGTCCGTACCGTGGTGGAAGCGTCCCGGGCGTCCAAGGGGAGATTATGATGGACGTGGCACGCGTTGCCGAGGCTTTACGTAGCATGGGGGTAGGAACGGTCCGGGAACAGGAACCGCTCAGCCGCCATACGTCGTTTCGCATCGGCGGACCGGCCAGCGTCTTTGTGGATCCGGACCATCTGGACGGCGTGGTCAAGGTCCTCGATTGGGTCCGCGACCAAGGCTTGCCCTACTTCATCATAGGGCAAGGCACCAACATTTTGGTGTCGGACCGCGGTGTCGAAGCGGTGGTTATTTCGACCGTCCGAGGACTTCGAGACTTTCGGGTGGAGCCGCCGGTGATTACGGCCGGCTCGGGAGTGCTGTTGACCAAACTCTGTCGATTGGCAGAGAAGGCTGGTCTGACAGGGTTGGAGTTCGCCATCAGCATCCCTGGAACCTTGGGTGGCGCTTTGGTGATGAACGCCGGCGCTCATGGTGGTGAAATGGTGGAAGTGGTGGAGAGCGTGTTGGTTTGGGATGCCGTCAAGGGCGTGCACCGCATTGACGCCGCCGAGGCTCAGTTCCAATATCGCCAGAGCCGCTTCATGAAGAATCCTTGGATTGCCTTGGAGGCCGTCTTGCGGCTCAAACCGGGAGACCCCGCGGAAACTCGGGAGAAAATGCGGCACAACATGGAGTATCGGAAAAAGAGCCAACCGGTGGGGGAACCCAATGCGGGCAGCATTTTCAAAAATCCGCTGCCGCATTACGCAGGTCGGCTGATTGAACAGATTGGCGCCAAGGGGTGGCGCGAAGGCGACGCAATGGTTTCCGATTTGCACGCCAACTTTATTGTCAATGCCGGTTCCGCGACCGCGCGCGATGTGCTGGAGCTCATGCGGCGCATCCGTCGGACCGTCTATCGGGAGACAGGAATCGTTTTGAAGCCAGAGGTTCGTTGGATTGGACCGGGAGAGGGAGGAGCCGAGGCAACATGGGAGAATTTGTGGTACGCGGAGGGCGGCGGCTTGACGGAACCGTGAGGATTCACGGGGCCAAGAACGCTGCTTTACCGATAATGGCCGCGTCGGTGCTCGCCTCGAGTCCGGTCACGTTGGAGGGAGTGCCGCGGCTGCGCGATGTCGATGTCATGATCCAAGTTTTGACCGCTTTGGGCGCCGAAGTGGCCTGGCAGGGCCGCACTCTTGTGATTGATCCGCGTGGTATTAATCAATATGTCATTCCGCAGGAACTCATGCAGAAAATGCGCGCCTCCATCTTCGTGATTGGACCTTTGCTGGCACGTTTGGGGCATGCCGTGGCCGTGCAGCCGGGCGGCTGTTCTATCGGCGATCGGCCGATCGATATCCACATTTACGGCTTTAGCCAAATGGGCGCCGAGGTTGAGGAGAGCGACATGGGCACCCGGTTGGACGGCCAGCTGAAGCCCGCCAGCATCCATCTCATCTATCCGTCCGTGGGGGCCACGGAGAATCTGATGATGGCCGCGGCTCGAACGCCGGGCGAGACTCGCATTCGCAATGCTGCAATGGAGCCGGAGATTGTGGATTTGGCGCAGTTTCTGGAAAAGATGGGGGCGACAGTCCGCGGTGCGGGGACGTCGGACATTCGCATTGTCGGAAAACCAGAGCTCGAGGGCGTCACGCATACCATCATTCCCGACCGCATCGAGGCAGCCACATTCGCGCTGGCGGCTGCCGCCACCGGCGGGCACGTTGTCTTGCAAAACTGCATCGCTGAGCATCTCCCGGGGCTTGTCGGGCGGTTGCGCGATGTCGGGGTAGAGGTGGTCGAGAAGGAGGGCGATGTACTGGAGGTGACGGCGCCCGAAAAGTATCGGGCCACGCCGATCTCGCTCCACACCGGGCCGTATCCGGGCTTTGCCACCGATATGCAGGCCCAGTTCATGGCCTTTTTGCTGAGAGTGCCCGGGGTGCACATTATTTCCGAGCGGGTATTTGAAAATCGGCTCGGCCATGCGCGGGAATTGCGCCGCATGGGTGCACAAATCGTGGCGGATCAGCGGGTGGCGCTAATCTATGGCGGAAAGCCCTTGTTCGGCGGCGAGGTGCGGGCGTTGGATCTCAGAGCGGGAGCAGCGCTGGTCATTGCCGGATTATTTGCCCAAGGCGAGACCGTTATTCACGACCGTGAGGTGATTGAGCGCGGCTACGAGGATTTGGACGGTCGGCTGCGCGTCGTGGGAGCGGACATCCAGCCTCGGTAACGGTATACTGAGGGCAATATCACGGGAGGCTTGGTCCCATGGCTCAGCGTTTGGTAGCTCTTTTGGCCGCCATAGCCGCCGTCGCCGGCTTTCTCATAACCCAACAAATCCGGACTGTGAGTGCGCTTAATCGGACGGCCGCCATCCAACAGGGGAAGACGCTCGAGTACTTAGTCACCAAGGCGGACCAGTTCAATGTGGTGCAAGAGCATCGCATCAGCCGATTGGCGGAGCGTCTTAAGGCGGAGCCGCCGGCTCCGTCCTTGGGGCCGATTGAAGCGCGGCTGTCGAGTACCGGCCCTCTGGCGGCGCTTACACCGGTTTCGGGCGCCGGCGTCACGGTACTCATGCACGACGCGACCCACGCCGCCTTTCCCGGCGAGCCGAACATGCTGCGCCTGGTCCACGATCAGTATGTTTTGCGGGTAATCGCTTTGATGTCGGCGGCGGGTGCCCGCGCCATCAGCATTGATGGGCAGCGTTTTACCGCCATCACCTCGATCTTTTGCGCCGGCCCCACCATTCGCATTAATGGGATCCCTTATGCCTCCCCTTACCGTATTGAGGCTGTAGGCCCGCGAGCGGCAATGTTGAAGGCCTTGAACAGCGATCCCGACATTCAGGGATGGGCTCAGCTGGTATCCATTAAGTACCACCCTGAATCTCATCTGGAAATTGCCCCCTATCGCGGCCCTGTGCAGTTTTCCCTGGCTAAACCTGTTAAGATAGGGGAGTAGAACCAGAAAGGGGAAATTCCTCCTTGTGGATTGTCGTTGTCGGTCTGGCAATGGGGATTCTCATCGGCTTGTCCTTCCCCAATGTCCTGCCGGTATCGTTCGCCAACTACTTGTCGATAGCCCTATTGGCTGCCATGGACTCGGCCTTTGGGGGCATTCGGGCCAGCCTGGAAGGCAAGTTTATTCCCCTGACTTTTGTTAGCGGGTTGGTGTCCAATGCCGTGCTGGCGGCACTTTTGACCTACCTCGGCAACAAAATGGGGGTTCCCTTATTTGACGCGGCGTTGTTTGCGTTCGGGTTCCGCATTTTCCAAAACCTCGGGGCCATTCGTCATGCGCTCATCGACCGTTGGCAGAAATCGCGGGTAAAATTGCATCATGAGTCGGTTTAAATGCAGGAAAAATGCGATTCAGGGAGAAGTTCATCCGAGAGCGATTTTCTCCCGCTGGAGGTGTCGAATTGGCCAAACGCCCATTAATCTTGGCAGTGGACGTGGGAACCACGAAAGTCTCGGCGCTAGTGGGCGAGGCACGTTCTGACGGGGAATTGACGGTATTGGGGATTGCCGCCACACCAGTGGCCGGCATGCGCCGAGGGCTTGTCTATGAGGTGGAACGGGTGGCGCTGGCTATTCGCGACGCCGTCAACCGTGCCAACAGCATGGCAGGCACCGATTTGAAGGAAGCGGCCGTGGCGGTGAATGGCGATCACTTGGCTGTTTTGGAAGGACAAGCCCGCATCGGCCTCAAAACCGGGACGGTTCGGGAAGAGGATGTTGAGCACGCCACCCACAAGGCGGCTCAAGTTGCTCACGATACCGATCGCGAAACGGTGCAAGTGATTCGCCGGGGATTGGCCGTGGACGGCTTTCGCGGTGTGGTGGACCCGGTCGGCATGGTGGCTCATCAGTTGGATGCTGAGGTGTTGGTGGTGACGGGAGTGGCCACTGTCCTCAAAAATCTCAAGCGGGTGGTCACGATGGCCGGACTGCATCCGATTCTGTGGGTTCCAGCTCCCCGTGCTTCGGCTGATGGTGTCTTGGCCGACGACGAAAAGCAGATTGGCGTGGTTCACCTCGACGTAGGCGGCGGGACTACAGGCGTCACCGTGCACCGTGGCGGGCACATTCAATATCTGGGCGTCGTGCCGCTGGGAGGCGAGTCGATTACCTCGGACCTTAGCGTGGGGTTGGGGGTGGTATCGACTCAGGCAGAGCGCTTGAAGTTGGAATATGCTGCAGTGGGTGCCGAACGGGATGGGACCCTAGAGGTGCGCGCTGTGAGCGGCCAGTCGGTGAAGCTAATCGCCGTGAAGGAACTTGAGGAGATAGTTGAGGCGCGCGTCGACGAATGGGCCTCAATGGTCGAGCAGCACTTGAGCCGCATTGAGTGGCCCAAAGGCCCCGCAGCGGGTGTGGTGATGACGGGTGGCGGGTCGCTCTTGAAGGGACTGCCGTCCTACCTCGAAAACCGTTG
This sequence comes from Sulfobacillus harzensis, assembly GCF_012933365.1. Taxonomy (GTDB): domain Bacteria; phylum Bacillota; class Sulfobacillia; order Sulfobacillales; family Sulfobacillaceae; genus Sulfobacillus_B; species Sulfobacillus_B harzensis. Next base: position 20,572 of record NZ_JABBVZ010000010.1, read on the forward strand.
GGGATGGCCCGTGCGTCTGGGCGTGCCGATTGGACTCGGCGGCCTCTCCGATTTGTCGCGCAGTCCCGGCTACTCGGTGGCGGTCGGCGTGGCCCGCGCCGCCAAATCTCTTGGGTTTCGACCCCAGAGCGAGTCGTGGATTCAGCGCCTCTTGCAGTTTTGGATGACGTTATGGAACTAGTTGAACGACCCCAATGAGGGAGGAAACAGGATGTTAGATTTTGACCAGGCGGCAGAAAACTTTGCGGTAATTAAGGTGGTGGGCGTGGGCGGTGGCGGCACCAATGCCGTCAACCGCATGATTCAGGCCGGCCTGAAGGGCGTGGAGTTTATTGCTGTCAACACTGATGCCCAGGCGTTGGCGTTGTCCATGGCGCCCACGCGTCTGCAAGTCGGTGGCAAGCTCACCAAGGGATTGGGCGCCGGCGCCAATCCGGAGATCGGCCAAAAGGCCGCTGAAGAGAGCCGCGAACAGATTGCGGATGCATTAAAGGGTGCCGATATGGTCTTCATTACCGCTGGTATGGGCGGCGGAACGGGGACCGGGGCTGCGCCGGTGGTGGCAGAAGTGGCCAAGGAAGTCGGAGCCTTGGCGGTTGGCGTGGTGACCAAACCCTTCACTTTTGAAGGGCGCCGTCGTCAGACCTTTGCGGAAAAAGGCGCCAACAACCTGAAGTCGAAGGTGGATACGCTCATCACCATTCCCAACGACCGGTTGCTTCAGGTGGTGGAGAAGAAGACCTCAATTGTAGAGGCTTTCCGTATCGCTGACGACGTACTCCGACAGGGCGTTCAGGGCATTTCCGACCTCATTGCAGTTCCGGGCCTCATCAATTTGGACTTTGCCGACGTGAAGACCATCATGTCGGAAATGGGTTCAGCCCTCATGGGCGTGGGCGTGAGCCAAGGCGAAAACCGGGCCGCCGCAGCCGCCAAAGCGGCCATCTCCAGCCCGTTGCTGGAGACCAGCATCGACGGTGCCCGCGGAGTGCTGCTCAACATTACCGGCGGTGGGGACTTGGCGCTGTTTGAGGTCAACGAAGCGGCGGAAATTGTCATTCAGGCGGCCGATCCGGAAGCCAACATCATTTTCGGTGCTGTCATTGACGAGAGCTTGCGCGACGAGGTGCGGGTGACCGTCATTGCCACAGGATTTACTGGGGAACGGTCCCGCCGAGCCGACGCGGAGACGGCACAACCCCAGCAGGAAGTGGAGATTAAGCCTTTCTCCAATGACGATTTGGACATTCCCGCGTTTCTTCGCCGGCGCTCCTAGCATTCGCAGGAAAAACCCGCTTCCTTTCGGGAAGCGGGTTTTTTGTCGGCAATTTGAATGAGCGCCCTCCGCTGATTGACAGACTTCTTTGCCCTCCCTTCCTACAATAGGCGGTGTCGGGAGACATACCACGGTGTGGACTCCCATATGCATATTCTGACCCCTTGGGTCTGGTCAAGCGTGGAGGAGGGAGCTCTGGTGGTCAACGGCATTAGTACCCTCTTATTCAGTCTGGAAATGGACTGGGTGCTCGTATGGTTAACGGCGAAGCTTTTAGGCCATCGCACCACCACCCTTCGCATCACCCTAGCCGCTAGCGTTGGTCTTCTACCCACCCTATGGGTATTGCTGAGGCAAAACCTTTATGCCGTTCCGTGGGAATTAGGACTTGTGTGGCCTCTGGTCATGATGGCAGTGGCCTTTAAGGGACTGGCGCGCCGATTTTGGCTAAAGGGCTTGGTGCTGTTTTACGCCATGTCTCTTTTGGCAGGGGGCTTGATGAACGCTGGCTTGTCGTGGCTTCGGTTGTATTCGCCGGGATTCCCCGGTTGGGTGGACTGGGCCCTGTTGGCCCCCGCAGCGCTCATCGTGCTGGGCCTTTGGATGCCGACACGCCGTGTGCGGCAGCTGGTAGGGCGTGAAGCCTACGGGGAGATCGAATTGGAGCTGCAAAAGCGGGTGCTGCGGCTGCCGGTTCTCTGGGACTCGGGCAACGAATTGACTGATGCGAAGACGCGCCGGCCGGTAGTTATTGTCGAGATGGCTGCTGCGCTTGACTGGATCCCCGGAGACCTTCTGCCCTGGATTCTGGCTGTGCATCGCCAAGAGACGGATGTGCGGCCCCCCGAGCTGTGGCAGGATCGGGCTTCAGGGGTGCCATTTCACACCATCAATGGGCAAGGGGTGCTGCCCGCGGTGCCAGTGGACCGGGCCCGCGGCCAGTATAACGATCGCTGGCATGCCATGGTTCCGCAGATGGTGGCTTTTGCGCCCGGGCGCATCACCCGCGACCATAGTTATCATGCCCTAGCAACGCCTAAGAGTTTGATCCACTATCCGAATGAAAGGGTGGGAGCATGATCGAGACGGCGAATTGGGTATGGGATCAGGAGAGCAACTGGTGGCATCGTCTCGGACAGTCGCTGAAGGAGCTGTTCGGCGTCGTGGATCTGACCGATGTCCACTACGTGGGTTCCAGCGAAGCTCTGCCGCCACCTTTAACCGGTGATGAGGAAGCTCTCCTCTTAATGGACTTATCCGCAGGACAGATGACAGCCCGTGCGACGCTTATTGAGCGCAATCTCAGGCTGGTGGTCTACATCGCCCGCAAATTCGAAAATACCGGCGTGGGCATCGAAGACTTGGTCTCCATTGGGACCATTGGACTCATCAAAGCGGTCAATACCTTCAATGTGGAGAAGAAGATCAAGCTGGCCACCTACGCCTCAAAGTGCATCGAGAACGAGATACTGATGTATTTGCGCCGCAATTCCCGTACCCGCTCGGAAGTTTCCTTTGACGAGCCTCTGAATGTCGATTGGGATGGCAACGAGTTATTGCTGTCAGATGTGATGGGGACTGAGACCGATTTAATCTCGCGGCCCTTGGAAGAAGAGGTGGACCGGGTACTCCTCAAACGGGCCCTGGCAAAATTGTCGCCGCGGGAGCGGCGCATCATGGAATTGCGCTTTGGCCTCATGGATGGGCTGGAACGCACGCAAAAAGAGGTGGCTGATTCGCTCGGCATTAGCCAATCATACATCTCGCGGTTGGAAAAGCGGATTATCAAACGGCTCAGAAAAGAGTTCCGACGCATGGAATAACGGCGCGCTTGGGAGGCTGTCCCTAAAGAGGGCAGCCTCCCTTTCGCAGTTCGGGCGAGTCTTCCGAGAAACAGGGCTGACGGGGCAGCCCGTTCTTACGGATGGGTGTAAATCTTTACCGATGCGTGGGCGGCGGTTGGAGAAATCACCAAGGTATCCCACATACCCATGGCGGCGTGACCGGGGATGCCACACACCAAGGCAAAAGTACCGGATTTGTTCGCCGCAAAGTGAAAGGATTGCTGCACGCCGTAGGTCGATCCCATCGTGGGGTTCGGTGTCGAGGCATGAGAGAAAGCTAGGGCGCTCGCCGGTATTTCCGTATTGGTGTGGAATTTGAGCGGCACGATCATGGCGGAGTGGGCCTGTGCGTTGTCGACATTCTCGAACCTTACCGATACCTTCCAGCCCGTTGGCACGGTCAGCACCATTTGGCCATTGCCGTATCCGTTAAACGTCATCCGATTGCCTTCCCCGGCGTAGAGGTGAAAGGTCACACGCTTTTGCGCGCTGTTTTGCGTGACCCACTGGGCCGGATTGAAGGGTGGACTGACTGCGACATGAGATGGAGCCGCGCCGCATGCTGCCAACATTCCGGTGAGTGCCAGGGAGGCGGTCCAAGCTGGCACAATAAAGCGCTTCATGACAAGACTCCTCCTATTGGGCTTGCCGCTTTACGTCAAATATACCCGCCGCGCCGCGGTCAAACTGATTCATCGCGTGCGAGACAAACGAATAACTGCCTGGCTGTGTGAATTCCAGATGAATCAAAGCTCCGCCACCCGGCGGGATGGTAATGGTCTGCACGTCATAGAGGTGGTTTTGCGGATTCCCGGTATCCTGGACGTCGCGCAAAATACTGCCGACGACGTGAAAGGCGGATATTTCATTGGGCCCGGCATTGACCACGGCGATCGTAAACGGCTTGTCCAGGGGCGCTGGAAGCGGATTCTGGACGTACCGATCGGCAGACCCATTGAAGACCACATACCGCGGTTGTGCCGTCAAGACGGCATTTAAATTGTTAGGCTTGTAGAATTCGCTTTGCACCAGGGTATATAAGGGCGGCTTTTGTCCGGGGGGCGTCACGATTGCCATCCCGTACATGCCCTGTGCTATATGAAGTGGCATCGGTGAGGACTCACAGTGGTACATGAAAACCCCGGGAACGCTGGCGACAAAGTGAATGGTTTTACTTTGCCCTGGGAGCACCGGCGTGAAATTCTGGTTGGGCGCCACCAGCGCAGCGTGCAAGTCAATCGAATGTGGCATGCGGGGGTCGAGATTGTGCAAGGTGAGGCTGACATCATCTCCCTGCTTAAGGTAGATGACAGGCCCGGGGACAGTGCCATCGAAGGTCCATGCCGGAAAGGTCACGCCCGGCGCGATTTGAACCTTGGTTTCCTCCGCGTACATAGTAATCGTGACCTTCCTGCCATGCCGCACCAAGGTCATGGGCCGCGGGGGCTGGTTTAAAGGCTTCTCAGCGGTGGTTTTGGGAGCGCTCGCTGGGGGGTTGGGATGGCTCCCGCAAGCCCCTAGCAGCGCAGCCAGGGCAGCTACAGCTAACCCGATCAAACGACGTCGAATAGACTTGGTCTTGGCTGTCATGGAAAGCCCCTTTCCAATGCTGTTCTGTCAACGGTCTCTATCGGACAAGTCGTTTCCCCTGCTAGTGTGGCGGCCCGCCAGTTTTTCACTGTGACCCCTATCACACTTACGCCGTTGAATTCAAAAATCTCATAGCCAGGTGACCGCCGGGACGCAGACCCACACCGGGACAATACCGCGGCCATCATCACTGGCTGCGTGCCATCTTTCGAAACGCTGGCGTCGTTAACGCCCAAAGCGTTCGTTTCGAGCGAAGGGAAAGGGGCTACCTGAGACTCGCGTAACTCTTTCGGGACGCCCATTCATCCGGGTCCTTACAGCGCTGGCAACATTCGGGCTCTTGCGCTGTTGACGGGGTTATCCTAAGCTAACGAATATTAGCATAGGATAACTTGCGAGGCTGCCCATGATTTTACCGCAACGCGTGAAGCGCACGAATTCATCGGAGACTCGATGGTCTCGGCTATGGCCGCTGCTAGCGGCATTTGGACCGGGATTAATGGTGATGCTCGCCGATACGGATGTGGGTAGCATGGTGACGGCGGCTCAATCCGGAGCGGAGTGGCGTTATGCCATGGTTCTCCCGCAGCTTATCCTGATACCCATGGTGTACCTCGTGCAAGAAATTACAATCCGATTGGGACTCGTGACAGGGAAGGGCCATGGCGAACTCATCCGCGAACGCTTCGGAAAGCGCTGGGCCATTTTGTCGGTTAGCACCCTATTCTTATCGGGGATGGGCGCCCTGGTCACCGAGTTTACCGGCGTGGCGGGTGTCGGCCTCTTATTCGGCGTGAGTCCGCGTATCAGTGTGTCCATTGCGACCGTGCTTTTAATTGCGCTTGGGACGACAGGCAGCTATCGGAAGATTGAGCGTATCGGCATTGCGGTGGGCTTGCTGGAACTGATGGTGATCCCCGCTGCGATTATGGCCCACCCGCAGGCTTCGCAGATATGGCAGGGCTTAACAACCATTCCCGTGCACAACGCGAATTATCTGCTCCTGTTGGCCGCCAATATTGGCGCCGTTATCATGCCCTGGATGATTTTCTACCAGCAATCCGCCGTGCTCGACAAAGGCCTCACGGTCGCTCGATCGCGGGCAGCACGATGGGATACCGCTATCGGCGCCGTGGTCACGCAGGTAGTCATGATTGCGGTCGTCGTGATGGTCGCAGCAACCATTGGGCGCACGAATCCCGGGCATCCGCTCAATACCGTGCAGCAGATTGCATCCGGTTTAATCCCCGCTCTCGGCACGTTTGGCGCGAAAATCGCATTTGGCATGGGCGTATTAGGAGCCTCTTTCATTGCGGCCTTAGTGGTTTCGTTGGCGGCCGCCTGGGGTGTGGGCGAAGTCTGGGGCTTCAACCACAGTCTTAATCACTCCGTTCGCGACGCCAAATGGTTTTACGGCATCTACACCATGGCTCATGTGGGCGGCGCCGTACTTGTTCTCAGCGGAATCAATTTGATTCGCATCGACGTGGACACCGAAGTGATGAACGCCATGCTGCTGCCCATCGTGCTAGGGTTCCTTTTGCTGCTGGAAGCCAAAGCGATTCCCGTTGACTGGCGCATGAAGCGCTTCCATAAGTGGCTGGTCTGGGTGATGTCTTCATTCATTATGGCCTTTGGTCTTTATATGGGATTCAGGCTCCTCTTGTAACGCGTATTGGGTGCCCCCCAAAGGTGCGAGCGTCAAAGCTTCTTACTTGCCGTTATTTCCATATAGGGCCCGTCAAAGTGATTGGTGACAATGCGTTGGCAGGACTCTTGTATTCCCCTAAACCACGTTTCGTATAGAGAGATCCTAATCTGGTGATACTTTCATTGGGACCGTTTTTACCGAAGGGCAATCCGGGAGGTAAACAGCAACGCTATGCCGATGAACAAAGTCGAGATTCCGGGCGTCAACACCGCCAAGTTGCCGGTCTTGACCAACACCAAGATGCGGGAGTTGTTTCGGGCCATGCAGGCGGGGGATCAGAGCGCCAGGGATGAGCTCATCAACGGCAATTTACGCTTGGTGTTGAGTGTGATTCAGCGGTTCCAAAACCGCGGCGAACACTCCGACGATTTGTTTCAAGTGGGCTGTATTGGTCTCATGAAAGCGATTGACAATTTTGATCTGGGGCAGAACGTCAAGTTCTCCACGTACGCCGTGCCAATGATTATCGGAGAAATTCGCCGTTATTTGCGTGACAACAATCCCATTCGCGTCAGCCGTTCGTTGCGGGATATCGCCTATAAAGCACTGCAGGTTCGCGATCATCTTGTCCATCGATTCTCCAAGGAGCCGACCATTAGCGAGATAGCCGAGGAGTTGGCGGTGCCTCGTGAAGAGGTGCTTTATGCGCTGGATGCCATACAAGAGCCGATGTCTCTGTTTGAGCCCATCTACCACGACAGCGGGGATCCCATCTTTGTTATGGATCAGATTTCGGACGAGAAGAATCAGGACAAGACCTGGCTTGAAGGGATCGCCATTCGCGAGGCTATGCGGCGGCTGTCGGACCGGGAAAAGATGATTTTGACGATGCGCTTTTTCGACGGAAAGACGCAGATGGAAGTGGCCGACGAGATTGGTATTAGCCAGGCCCAGGTGTCCCGGCTCGAAAAGGCCGCGCTACACCACATGAGGAAGCATATGTAATGATGATGCTGAAATACTGGTTGGTGGCCTTCTTGGGCATGGCGGTGATTTGGGGGATGGCGCCGGCGGCCCAGAACACCCAGTCGCCCAAGCCCGACATAACCACCCCGCACGTGATTCGTTTTCGGGTTATCGCCAATTCGGACAACCCCGTGGATCAGGCCTTGAAGCTGGACGTGCGCGATGCCGTGCTGGAGAAGATGGATCCTGTCTTGAACGGAGTGAAAAGCCGGCAACTTGCGGCCGCCCGCATCAAAGCCATGGAGCCGGCATTGAGCCGTATTGCCAATCAGGTGCTAAAGAGCCATCACGTGGCTTATCGAGCGCGGGTGGAGTGGACTAAGACGGAATTTCCGACCAAAGCCTACGGCAGTTGGGTGCTGCCTGCCGGCCGTTATCAAGCGCTCCTGATTGTTTTGGGGCATGGGGCCGGGCACAACTGGTGGTGCGTATTGTTCCCGTCACTGTGCTTCATCGACATGGGAAACGCATTGGCCGTTCCGCAAAGCAGTGCCGCCCCGGCATCCACGGAGGCGACGGCGCCGACCCCCGGCGTGGCTCCGGCCACGGCCAGCCCGTCACCCGCGCCGACAACCAGCGTTTCCCATTCCCATCACCCATCGAGGACGCCGGGGGCCATTCAGGTCAAGTGGCAAACGCCCCACTTTTTAATCTCCCTCTTGGCCATTTTAGCGCGATAGTTGTATGGGTGGCGGACCCCACATACATATCAGGTGGGGGGATGCCGAATGGTGAAAACCTCCGAGCTTCGGATGAAGGATGTCATCAATGTGGTGGATGGCCGTCGACTCGGGCTGATCGGCGATCTGGAGCTTGATCTGGAACATGGCCGTATCAAGTCGCTGGTAGTGCCCGGGGCCAGCCGGTTTCTGGGACTCTTTGGTCGGGATCGCGATACGGTTATCGATTGGCGCCAGATCCAAAAAATTGGCCAGGATGTTATTTTGGTCGAGATTACCGGAAGCTACGAACAAACGCCCACCCAATCCTAGCGGCGCCCCCCGGGGCGCCATTTTTCCCATCGACGTCGCAATTTTCGGCTAACCTGTAGCTTTTATACCAGCTTCCCGTGTATGATGAGGCCGTGCCTCAACATTCACGCAAGGGGGGCTAGACTTGGCAACAGTCAACATCGAACAATTGGGCGAGGCCCGCTGGACCGGACGGACCACCTGGATGTTTATTTCCTTCGTCCTTGGTCTCGCCTTGGAGTCATACGTCTTTTCCTTACCGTCAATTGCGACCCTCTGGGTAAGCAACATGCCGAAATCGCTGGGACATCTGCTATTGGCCTGGGCACCCATCTGGCTAATCATTGGCATCATTTTAGCGGGACCCTTTTCCGACAAGTACGGGCGCAAGGTTACCCTCTATGTAACGTTGGGACTTTACGCCATTGGGGGCGCCGTACTCTTCTTCAGCAACTCCTACATTTTGATTCTTATCTCCCTGGCACTCATGCTGATGGCCGGAGGCGGCGAAATGAACTCCATCATGGTGGCCAGCCACGAGCTCATGCCGCGAAAGCATCGGGGCAAGGCGACCATGATGATTATCAATGGCATCAATTTTGGCGGTTTAGTGCTGGCAATTCTTGCGCTTGCCACTGCGGCATTGAAAGGGAGCGCCGCCATCGGCGCCCAGCGTACGGTTGTGGCGGTCGCCGTGCTGGTGGTGGTCGCCATTTTGTTCGCGACCCGCGCTAGCATGCCGGAATCCTTTCTCTGGCTGCAGAAGCGTGGACGCACGGCCGAGTTGGAGAAGACCGTTCAAGCCTATTTTGGACCAGAAGTGTCGGCCGCGGCGGTGATTCAGGACACCGTCGGATCGAGTCAGCCCCGGGTGGAAAAGAAACCCTCTGCCGGCTACGTGTGGTTTACCATGATTATCATGATCCTTATTGCTGCCGCCAACACCATTGGCTTTGGGCTCATGGCCTATTCTCTGGCCTATGATTTCTTCCCCAACTTGCAGCCGGTCATCCTGGCCGTGTTTGAGGGAGCGGGCTTCGCCATTGGTTTCATCGGACTCATCGCCGACCGCGTCTCACGCAAGAAGTTTCTCTTCTGGAGTTTCCTCGGGACCTTCGTCATGACCGCCATTGTGGGACTTACGACCAAAACCTGGCAGCACAATATGGCGATCTTTTGGATTTTCCTCGTCGTTTTGGCCGGGGTCAACTCCCTTTGCTACCTCACCGAAGACACGGTGAAAGCTGAGGTATGGCCGACCTTGCAGCGCGGCACCCTCACGGCAGTGGCCCGTTTTGTCTCCATCGGCCTCTACATTCCTGCCTTGTATTTCGCTCCCACGAAGCCTGGCGCGTACATCCTGTTCAACGCCGTCATTTGGTTCGTCGGGCTTCTGGCCGCAGCGGCATGGTACATCTGGGGCCGCGAAACAGGTCGCGGGCTCAGCATTCAGGAAGCGTCGGGGGAAGCCTAAGACAGCGGATCCAAGCCTCGGAGAGACCCTCCGGGGCTTTTTTCATGCTCTGGAAAAAATGGAGTTTGGATTCAAGGACAATGGACGATGAGGATTGATAAGATAGCGGTATGAAGCGGAGGGATGATGGTGGAGTTTCGGCTGGAAGGCAATCGGGTGGTCTTTGATGTTCATCCTCGGGTGCAAGCGTGGTTTTCCACCCGGCGGGGCGGGGTGAGCCTCCCTCCCTTTGACACGTTGAATCTGTCTTTCGGGGTGGGGGATCTGAAGGCTGCCGTCACGGAAAATCGCCGTCGGATGGCGGCCTGGGGAGGTCGCGAGCTCGACCAGCTGGTGATGCCGGCGCAGGTGCATGGAAACCACATTGAGTGGGTTACCCGCCTGCACGCGGGACGCGGCGCCCGCGGCGCCCATCCCATTCCCGACACCGATGGCTTCTTGACCGAGGATCCCGAGGTGTTGCTGGGGCTAGGATTCGCCGATTGCACGCCCATTTTCGTTGCCGATGTGAACGCTCGCGTGGTGGGACTGTGGCATGCGGGCTGGCGCGGCACCGTGAAGGGGATTCAGCGGGTGGGTGTCGAGATGCTGGCTCAGCGCGGCATTCCCCCCGAAGATCTCCTGATTGGCTTGGGCCCCGCCATTGGTCCCTGCTGTTACGAAGTGGATGAGCCGGTAGTCCGCGAGGTGCGTCGGGTGGCGGATGATGCGGTGCTCGAGCCGGTGGACGCAAGCCATTCGCGGCTGGATGTGAGGGCGTTGAACCGCCGATTGCTGGAACAGGCTGGGGTGCGTCCTGAGCATATTGCCGAGGCGCCCTTTTGCACCGGATGCCGATCGGATTTGTTCTTTTCATACCGCGTGCAAGGCCGGTTGACGGGACGCATGGGAGGATACATATGTCTAAAACCCTGATTGCCGAGCGCGTGGCCGAGATTAAGGAGAAACTCCGGGAACTGGCTCCGGATCGGCGGGTGTCGCTGATGGCAGTCACGAAATATCGTACGCGCGAGGAGGCGCTGGCGGCTGTGGCCGCCGGGGTCGACATTCTTGGGGAAAACCGTATTCAGGAAGCGGTACAAAAATGGGGCGATGAGAAGCCGTCTGTCGCTCTTCATATGATTGGACATGTCCAGACAAACAAGGTAAAATATGGAATCAATCTCTTTGACTCCTTCGACAGTGTGGACAGCGATCGGCTTGCGGAGATGCTGAATCACCGTGCCAGTGGCCTGGTAAGGGTGATGATTGAGGTGAACGTCGGGCGGGAGACAAGCAAGTCGGGGCTGATGCCAGAGGAGACGCTCCCTTTCTTAGCGTCATTCGAGCGTTGGCCGAAACTTCAGGTAACGGGTCTGATGACCGTGTTGCCGGCACGACAAGAGAATTCTGTCGAAGAAAGCCGAAGAATTCGGCGTCATATGCAGGAAATGGTAGATTTGTGGCGAATGTGTCGGAGTGAAGGATTTCCCTGGGCCCCGATGACTGAGTTGTCAATGGGAATGACTGGGGACTGGGAATGGGCCGTGGAGGCGGGTTCCACCATTATTCGGCTGGGCACGTTTCTGTTTGGTCCGCGTCTATGAGGAATGAGGGTATCTGCATCCGGGGGAGGATACGAAAATGGCTGGCATGATGGGAAAATTTCTTAACTTTGTGGGGTTGGAAGAGGTCGAGGAGGACGAGTTCGAGACCGAGGTGGATGAGCCCTCGCAGTCGGTCTCAGATTGGGAGGACGAGGTGCCGAAGCGCAAGCGGAGCGGCGTGGTGAGCTTACCCACGTCACGGAACATGAGGGTGGTTGTCATGCACCCCCGGACCTTAGAGGAAGGACAGGCTATCGCCGATCAGGTGAAGGGCCGCCGTCCGGTCATTGTCAATCTGGATTTGGCCGAAGAGCGGGCTGGCCAGCGGCTCTTGAACTTTCTTTCCGGTGTAGCCTATGCGTTAGACGGTGGTCTGCGCAAAGTGGGGGACAATATTTTCTTGATTACGCCTAGTAATGTAGAAGTAGCCAGCGAAGACCAAGACGATCAGGCATCATGGCGAGGTGGCCTTTCTAAGTGACCACGTGGGGCCAATGGGTCAGCATCATCGCTGTGCATCTAGCAGAAACAGTTTTGCTGTTGACGCGGATCTTCTATGTGGTGCTGATGGTTCGCATTGTGGCCTCGTTCTTTCCACCCCGCACTGACGGGTTGTGGAGCCGTGTGGCGGGATTTTCCGTGCGGGTGACGGAGCCGGTCTTGGCCCCCATCCGGCGGAGAATCCCGCTTATGGGTATGATGGACCTGTCGCCTTTAATCGCGTTTTTTCTCGTGGATATCGCGGGAACCCTTCTGTACAAACTATTGTTGTATTTGGCGCGAGTTTAAAAGGGGGTTTGGCCATGCCATTAACGGTATTAGATATTCAAAACAAGGAGTTTAAAACCAGCATCCGCGGGTACAACCAGGATGAAGTGGATGAATTTCTGGATGAGGTCATGAAGGACTACGACGCCCTCATTCGGGAAAACGAGGAGCTCCGGCACAACACCTCGGGTATGGGAGAAAAGCTGGAACAATATCGGCAGTTGGAGCGCACCTTGCAGAATACCCTGGTGGTGGCGCAGTCCACGGCGGACGAAATGAAGCAAGCGGCCCGCAAGGAAGCGGAATTGGTGGTCAGGGAAGCTGAAGCCCGAGCCCGGGAGCTGATGCAAAAGGCGGAGTCTGAAGTGGGGCGTCAACATGAGAAGCTGGAGCAGCTGCGACGCGAAACGGAGCAATTTCGGGCCCGCGTCAAGAGTCTCCTGGAGTCCCAAATTGCGCTTCTAAACCAGGCGGATTTAACCTTGCCCGCCGTCCGCGACAGCCAGACGCTGGAAACGGCCCGCGAGCACGTTACACCTTGACATTTTGGCTATAATAAAGTGGAAGAAATCGATGACTGGGACGGTCGGTGGAAGAGGAGCCTAGAGAGTTGACGGTTGGTGCAAGTCAACCTCCTGTCTGCCAGCACTATCACCCAGGAGAGCGACGTGAACGATAGTAGCGAAGCCGGGTACGCCCGTTAGCGCGTCTTTCGAGTGCTGCAGATGCTGCAGAACTAGGGTGGTACCACGCCAACGCGCCCCTTGCTGATGCAAGGGTTTTTTTGATCGCCACGAAGGAGGAAGCATGGATTACCGCGAGACGCTCAATTTGCCGAAAACGAATTTTCCCATGAAGGCCAACTTACCTGTCAAGGAGCCTTCACGGCTGGAAGAATGGGAGAGTGTGAACCTCTATCAGACCCAGCGCAAGCTCCGCCAGGGGGCGCCTAAATTTGTTCTGCACGATGGACCGCCCTACGCTAATGGCGACATTCATGCCGGTACGGCGTTGAACAAAATTTTGAAGGACATGATTAACCGATACTGGACTTTGGCCGGCTACGACGTGGTCTATGTCCCAGGATGGGATACGCATGGGCTGCCCATCGAGATGCGCGCCTTAAAGAAGCTGGGTGTCTCCCAGCACCAGATTGACCCCCTGACCTTGCGCCGGGAGTGCGAGGCCGTGGCCCGCCACTATATCGGGGTGATGACCGAAGAATTCCAGCGTCTCGGGGTGATGGGGGCCTGGCAAGACCCCTATATCACCCTGACGCCGCAATATGAAGCGGCTGAGCTCAGGGTGTTTGCCGATCTGGTGGACAATGGGTTAATCTATCGAGATCTAAAAGCGGTGTATTGGTGCCCGCATTGTGAAACGGCGCTCGCGGAAGGCGAGATTGAGTACAAGACGCACCGTTCACCGTCAATTTACGTGGCTTTCCCGGTGGTGGACGATCAGGGGCTTGGATTGCCCGACGGGACGCGGGCTGTCATTTGGACCACGACGCCCTGGACGATTCCCGCCAACGTGGCCATCGCGCTGCATCCTGAGTTGCACTATGACCTGGTGGACACCCCAGAGGGGCCGCTGCTCGTGGCCCATGATTTGGTCGAGCGCGTCCTGACGGTTTTGGGTGTGGAAAATCGGGGCACCCTGAAGACCTTTGTTGGCCATGACTTAGAAGGGGTGGTGGCCCGCCATCCCTATTTGGATCGCCAATCTCCCTTTGTTTTGGGCGGGCATGTCACTGCCGAAAGCGGTACCGGACTGGTGCATACGGCGCCGGGCCACGGCGTCGAGGACTTTGAGGTGGGGCGCCAGTATGGGCTCCCCGTCATCCAGCCCTTGGATGATCGCGGACGTTACTTCAAAGATACCCCGGTGGTGGCGGGGTTGTTCTATGCCGACGCCAACCCCGTCGTGCTGAAAACGCTGCAAACATCCGGGGCGCTGTTGCACGCTCAGGATTACGATCACCAATATGCGTACTGCTGGCGGTGCAAGAACCCGGTCATCTATCGCGCCACCTCGCAGTGGTTTTTATCCATCGACCGCATTCGCGAAACGCTCATCGAAAAAACTTACGGAGTCAACTGGGATCCGGCCTGGGGCGGCGACCGCATGCGCTCCATGGTCTCGGATCGCAACGACTGGTGCTTGTCTCGCCAGCGCGTTTGGGGGCTGCCTATTCCCGCCTTCTATTGTGAAGACTGCGGCCATCCGGTCTTGGACGCCGAATTGGTACGGCGGGTAGCGGACATTATCGGCCGGGAGGGCAGCAACGCTTGGTGGTCGGAGCCGGCTGCACACTTTTTGCCGGACGGGTACTCGTGCTCTTCGTGTGGGTCGACATCCTTCCGCCAGGAAAAGGATATCTTTGATGTCTGGATGGATTCGGGCTCCAGCCAAGCGGCCGTGTTGGCCGAGCGCGAAGGGCTGAAGTGGCCGGCCGATCTGGTTTTGGAGGGAAACGACCAGTATCGCGGGTGGTTCCAAAGCCTACTGACCACCGGGGTGGCCACTCGCGGCGGTGCCCCCTATCAGATGGTATTGACCCACGGGATGGTGTTGGACAAATCCGGGCAGGAGATGCACAAGTCGTTGGGCAACACCATCGATCCGTTAGATATTGTCAACCAGTACGGCAGCGACATTCTCCGGCTGTGGGTGGCCACCTCGGACTTCCGCGGCGATGTGCGCATCTCCGATGAAATTTTGCGCCAGCTATCCGAGAGCTACCGCAAGATCCGCAACACATTTCGGTTTCTTTTGGGGAACCTGCACGGGTTTGATCCGGCCCATGCAACGCGCGGTACCGTGTCCGATCCCTTGAACCGCTGGGCGTTGGATCGGGTCAACCGCTGGCTTGAAGAGGCCCGCGAAGCCTATCGTCAATATCATTTTCACACCATGGTGCATGGCTTGCTGCACCTTATGATTATTGATCTGTCGAGCTTCTATCTGGACGTAATTAAGGATCGCCTCTACACCTGGGCACCCTCCGATCCGGTGCGGGTCGAAACCCAGCGGGTTTTGTTCTACATTCTTGGGGCGCTCACCCGTGCCATTTCCCCGGTGCTGGTGTTCACGGCGGAGGAGGTATACCAAGAAATCCCCAGGCGGCCGGAGGATCCTTCGTCAGTGCATCTGACCACATGGATGGATCCTTGGGAAATTGGCTATACCGAGGAGGAGCATGGCCGGCTTGAGCGGCTCCTCGGTTATCGCGAGGTAATTTTGAAGGCCTTGGAGGATCTGCGGCAGCAAAAAGTGATTGGCAACAGTTTGGCCGGCGAGGTGCACCTCACCATTCCCGAGTCCGATCCGGCCTTAACCGAGGAGGATGTGGCGCTTTTGACGGAAATGGCCCTAGCCGCCAAAGTGACTTGGACCGCGGGACCGGAACTGGCGGCGGTGGCGCGGCCCACCGCGTATCTTCGCTGTGAGCGGTGCTGGCGCTATACGCCGGACGTGAATCAAGAGGGCGGATTGTGTGCGCGGTGCCAAGGCGTGCTGGTGGAGCTGCAAGGCTAATGGGGCGAAAAATTGGCGCGCTTATCCTAGCAGTTTTTGTATTCGGCCTCGACCGCTGGCTTCAGGTGCTAGTCGCGAGCCATATGGTGCTGGGGCAATCGATTCCCGTGCTGCCGCCGGTGTTGTGGATAACCTATATTACCAATACCGGGGCCGCCTTCAGCCTTTTCCGACGGGGCGGCGACCCGGTGTTCATTGTCATCGCGTTGGCCATATTAGTGGCGTTGGCCATCTTTATCATCCGCCAGCCGCGGCTTTCAACCCGCCTCAGTGTCGGGGCGGGGCTGTTGGCAGGCGGGACGGCTGGAAATCTCTGGGATCGACTGGTGAGTGGCCGGGTGGTCGACTATATTCACTTCCGTTTTTGGGCCATTTTCAATCTTGCCGACGCCGCCATCGTGGTAGGCATCATCCTGATTGTGTGGGAGTTTTGGAGAAAGGATCAGGAACGTGCCGGATACGACGCATAAGGTGCTGCCCGAACACAGCGGAATGCGGCTTGACCGCTTTTTACAATCCTTCGGGCCGGACCGGTCCCGCGCTTTTTGGCAGCGGCAGATCGAAGCGGGACGGGTCTTGGTCAACGGCCGGAGGGAAAAGGCGGGATACGTGCTGAAACCCGGGCAGACGGTGCAGGTGGAGCCGGTGAAGGAAATGCCGCCCGCTCTTAAAGCCGCTCAGGGCTCCGACGCAGGTCTGCCCGACTGGGTGGTTTACCTGGATGAGCATCTCATGGTGGTGAATAAGCCGCGCGGGTTGGTGGTGCATCCGTCCGCCGGGCATTGGCAAGACAGTCTGGTGCATCGCTTATTGCCTTGGCTTCCCCATGAAGAGGGTGAATGGCGTCCGGGCGTGGTGCATCGGTTGGATCGGGATACCAGCGGGTTGATGGTGTTGGCGCGCCATCAGAAGGCGCGGGAAGCGTTGTCCGTTGCCATTCAGGCGCGCCAGGTGACCCGTCAATATGTGGCTGTGGCCCGTGGACGGCTGGCACCCGAAAAGGGGGTGATTGATGCCCCGTTGGGCCGCGATCCCCGCCAGCGGCTGCGTATGGCGGTGGTTTATGGCGGACGGGAGGCGCGCACCCATTATCGCACCGTGGCGCGGTGGCCGGGCATGAGTTTGCTGGCGCTCACGCTGGAGACGGGCCGTACCCATCAAATCCGCGTCCACCTGGCCTCGCTGGGGCATCCGGTGGTTGGAGACCCCCTCTATGGCGGGCGCCTTGAGCCCTTTCGGCACGGGCAGCTTTTGCATGCGGGCCGTCTGGCCTTTGAGCATCCGGTGAGCAAGAAGCGGCTGGCCTTTACGGCGCTGCCGCCGTCCGACTGGGCCCAGTTGGCCCAATTCGGGGCACCGGAGATCGCGGCGCCGTATGTCTATGCCGAGGGTGTAGAACCGACAACCCCTCAGTGGCTCTCGGCACTTTCCATTCCAACGCTGTAGCGCATGTCGCGCACGATGGGCAACAACTGTTCCAGCACCTCGTGCCGGAGATTATCTTCGCGTTTGCCCTGAGCCTCCATCCGCACCACAATCCCGTATTGGGCGACTCCGACATCCGCCAAGCCGACGTCCGCGGTCGGCAATCGTTTGCGAAGGCGGTCGATGAGCTCGCCCGCATCCAGTTCAAGATCTAGGTCGAAGCGCATGCGCACCTGATACCGACTGCGCCGCTGGTGATTCTGAATCGCCGCCTGCATCATAATCCCATTGGGAACTTCGAGCGGCACGCCCTCATCGGTAATGAGGGTGGTGTACGCGAGATTAATGTCGCTCACCCGCCCGCTGTAGGTCGGCTTCATGGCTTCGTGGGCAAATGAGGGCATGAGTACGGAGAATTGCCAAGTGACAAATTGAATCCGGTCTCCGACTTCAAAGGGACGAAAAATGATGAGGCCAATACCGGCAATGAGGTTGGCCAAGAAATTTTGCCCGGCAAGGCCTAAAATGACGCTCAAGAAGGCGGAGCCAAACACGGCTGACGATAGGCCGACGCCCAAGGCCGCCAATACGCCCAGCGCGATGGCCAGATACAGCACCAACCGCCCCAGAAACCGCAGCGACGTTGCCGACCGAGACCCGATGCGGTCAGAGGACAGGCGCCGGAGCCAACGCTCCACCACAAAGGAAATGGCGGCACCAATCAGCACCACAATGCTGGCACGGAAAAAATCGCCGTAATGATGGGCAACCGGATGGGGCAAGTGCGCCAAGACAATTTTGAGGCCCAAAGCTAGGGCCACCATAAGAACGATGGGCCAATAGTTTTTCAGTTCTCGAAATGTCATGGAGTCCTCCCGTCATTGCGACTTGGTTGGAGCGGCTTTTCGCAGCTGTTGCACCAGCGGCACTAACGCGTTCAAGACCTGGTGGCGAATGGCGTCTTCACTGCCGCCGCGGGCCTTTGCGACCACGCGGAGACCAAAGGTGGCCGGGCCCACATCCGCCAATTGCACCTCAACGGTCATCGGCAGCGCCTGAAGGGCCTCTTGAAGTTTTCCGATTAGCTGGGATGGATCCAGACTAAGATCGAGGTCAAAGCGCAGGCGCACGGTCTGGCTTTGACGTCGCTGATAATTGTGAACGGCGGCCTGAATCAAAACACCGTTGGGAACCTGCAATGGGACCCCTTCGTCCGTCATTAGCGTGGTATAGGCGAGATTGATGTCCGTGACCACGCCACGATAGGCGGGGACCGTGGTGTCGTGGGCGAAGGACGGCATCAATAGGGGATATTGCCACGCGACGAAGGCGATGCGGTCTCCGACCTCGAAAGGATGAAAAATCACCAGCCCTATGCCCGCGATGAGATTGGAAAAGAAGCTTTGGCCCGCGAGTCCTAAAATGACCGTCAGAAAGGCCGAGCCAAATACGACCGAGGACAGGCCGACTCCGAAGGCGGCCAGCAAGGCCAGCGCGATGGCGAGATAAAGCACCAAGCGGGCCATGAATCGAAGCGATGTGGCGCGGCGGGAGCCGATGCGCTCAGCCGACAAATTCTTCAGCCAGCGCTCCACAAGCCAGGAAATGGCGCCGCCATCCAACAGCACGATTAAGGCGCGGATGAGATCGCCATAATGATGTTGGAAGGAATGTGGCAGATGTTTCAAGGCCACTTCCAGTCCAATGCCGATGAGGAGCACCAGGATAATGATCCACCCGGTTCGGGTTCGCTTCGGTTGATTGTTCATACCGACCTCCTGGCAATAGGGTACCATGCGGGTCAAAGAAAGGGGACTGCCATGCACTGGGAGTATGACGGGGAGGGCAGGGCGCGCCGCCTTGTGGTGTGCGCCGGGCTTCGCTGCCGGTGGAAGGGGTCCCGCGCCTTGGCCCGCCGCGCCAAGGCTTCGGCAGCGGTGGTGGAGAGCCAGTGTCTCGGTCTTTGCCCCAAGGCCCCGGTGGTGGTGCTCTATCCGCGAGGCCTATGGCTGGGATGCATGACGCGGGAAGCCCTGGATCTGCTCATGGAGGGAACGGTTGACCCAAGATTGCGGGCCAAACTCCTTGGGGATTTGAGGAACGGATACGAGGGCTGAAAAAAACCGGCGCTGGATCTTTACCCAAGCCCTCGAGTGATCTACACTAGCTTCGGGAACACTGACCTTTAAACTAGTTCTGCGAGACTGGTAAGGAGCAGGGAGTCGCTCTAACCATATGCGGGTTGGGGCGTTTTTTATGGGATTTTTTGAGGAAGGGCGGGCGAACGTGGCATTATTGTTGGACGCCGAGAGCTTAGCGCGGGTGTTGATGCGTATGGCGCATCAAATCGCGGAAAAGAATGCCAACATGGAGGACGTGGTGCTGGCGGGGATCCGCACGCGCGGAGTGCCGCTGGCGGAGCGCATTGCCGCCAACCTCGGGCGGATTGAAGGCGTAAGGCCGCCCGTCATCGCGATCGATATTGAGCCGTACCGCGACGATCGCGAACATCCGAAACGGCGCGCCAGTTGGATTAGTGAAATCACGTTGGCCGATCGCGTGGTGGTGCTGGTGGATGACGTGTTGTATACCGGACGGACGGTCCGGGCGGCTTTAGATGCCACCGTGGATCAAGGGAGGCCGCGAGCGGTGCAATTGGCGGTGTTGGTCGACCGAGGACACCGGGAATTGCCCATTCGCGCCGATTTTGTCGGCAAAAATATACCCACCGCTCGCAGTGAAATCGTTCGGGTGAATTTGATGGAAGTCGATGGTGTGGACGCGGTGACGCTGGAGAAAGAGGGGACCGAGGATTAACAATCTCTTAGCACTGGAGGGCCTCGCTAAAGCGGACCTCGAGCAGTTGTTGGAGGGCGCCGCGAGATTCCGCCGCGATGTCGTCGACACGCCGGTGAAAAAGAGCGCGCGGCTTCGCGGGCGGGCCTGTGTCAATCTCTTCTTCGAAGCGAGCACGCGTACCAAGACCTCCTTTGAACTGGCGGGCAAATATTTGGGAGCCGATGTCATCAATTTTCAAAGCCGGGGTTCCAGTGTGGAAAAGGGCGAGACTCTCTATGATACGGCTCTTAATGTTGAGGCCATGGCCGCCGACGTACTGGTGGTGCGCCACAGCGCCTCGGGGGTGCCCGCCGAACTGCAGCGGCATCTGGATATCCCAGTTGTCAATGCGGGTGACGGACATCATGAACATCCCACCCAAGGTCTGCTGGACTTGAAAACGGTCTGGGATGCCAAGGGACATTTGGACAACCTTTCCGTGGTGATTGTCGGGGACATTTTACATAGCCGGGTGGCGCGTTCAGACTTGTGGGGCTTTTTGACCATGGGATCGCACGTGACGTTGGTGGGCCCGCCGATTATGCAGCCCTTGGGTCTGGTAAACGAGCGGGTGCGGGTGACGTCGGATATGGACGCGGCCATCCAAGACGCGGATGTTGTGCAGGTTTTGCGGATCCAAAAAGAGCGGCAAGCGATGGTTGGCATGCCCTCCGAGGAGGAGTATCGGGAGCGCTGGGGCTTGACTGCGGCACGTGCTGGGGCGCTTCGCCCGGACGCGGTGATATTGCATCCTGGCCCTCAAAACCGCGGGGTGGAGATTGACTCTCTGGTGATGGACGACCCTCGCGCAAAGATTTTGACCCAAGTGCGAAACGGCGTGGCGGTCCGCATGGCGGTGTTGGATCAATTGATAGGGGGACAGGATGACAACTGAGGCCATCAGAATTCGCGGGGGGCGCATCATCGATCCCTATCGGGGTCTGGATCATGCCGGTGAGGATATCCTCATTGTCGATGGTCGGTTTGCGACCGGAACGGAGGCCGGGAAGAGGCCCGTCCGCATCATTGACGCCCAAGGGCTTTGGGTGGTGCCCCGGATTGTGGATATGCATGTGCACCTCCGTGAACCAGGACAGACGCACAAAGAAACCATTGAAAGCGGCAGCCGGGCCGCGGCCCGCGGCGGAGTCGCGGTCGTGGGGGCCATGCCTAATACCACCCCCGTGATGGACACGCCGGAGCTCGTGCAATGGGTCCAGTGGAAGGGGGATGCGATCGGACTGACGCGTGTGTGGCCGATTGGGGCCGTCAGCCGAGACAGCGCCAGCGAGGAGTTGGCCGATTTATACCGCATGCAGGAAGCGGGGGCGGTGGCCTTTTCCGATGACGGCAGGCCGGTGGGCTCGAGTCGTCTGATGCGGGCCGCTCTTTCTTACTCCGCAACGCTGAGGACTCCCATCATCAACCATGCGCAGGATCCGTCGCTCTCGGCTGGGGCAGTCGTCAACGAGGGGCCCATAGGCGGGAAGATGGGGCTGGCGGGGATGCCGGAGGCGGCGGAGTCGGTGATGGTGTGGCGGGACGTACTGCTGGCGGGGCTCACCGGCGGGCGTCTGCATGTGGCCCACGTGACCGCACCAGAAAGTCTTGAGGCGCTTTCATACGCACGCTCGCACCATTTTCTTGTCAGTGCCGAGGCGACTCCCCATCATTTGCTGTTGAGCGAAGATGCGCTCCAAGAGTGGGGTTACGATCCCGTGACCAAAGTGAACCCGCCGCTGCGTACTGTGAGCTCGCGCCGGGCGCTCATCCTTGCTATGACCCAGGGCCTGGTTGAGGTGGTGGCCAGCGACCACGCGCCGCATCATGCCGACGAGAAGGCAAGGCCCTATGGGGACGCGCCCTTTGGCATCAGCGGGCTTGAAACATTGGTGGCAGGTGTGATTACGGCTCTGGTGCAGCCGGGTCACATGACACCGCTTCAAGCCATGGCGCTCTTGACCCGGGGGCCGCATCAGGCGCTGAATCAACCGTATGCCGGAATTTCCCCCGGCGAAGTGGCGGACGTGACCTTGATTGATCCGCAAAAAAGCTGGGTGGTCGATCCGGCGCGGTTCTATTCTCAAGGGAAAAACACCCCCTTTGCGGGACACACCTTGGTAGGAGACGCGGTTTATACCATTGTCGGGGGTCAGATTGTGATGGAAGAAGGGGAGGTGCTTCATGCAGGGCTATCTAATCTTCGCTGACGGCACCCGTTTTGACGGGACCTATGTAGGCTCGGAGGATTGGGCTGGTCGCGGCGAGGTGGTGTTTAACACGGCCATGACCGGCTATCAGGAGATTCTGACCGATCCGTCGTATTTTGGGCAAATTGTGGTGTTGACCTACCCTCTAATTGGGAATTACGGCACCTTCGCTGAGGCGGCTGAATCCTTGTATCCCTGGGTGGAAGGGTTGGTCGTGCATCGGCTGGAATCTCAACCATCCCATCACCCTGAGGCGCACCCCTTGGCCGAGTATCTGTCCGCCTATCAGAAACCGCTCTTAACCGATGTAGACACCCGCGCCTTGACCCGCTATCTTCGTGAGCACGGTACGGAGCGGGCGGTCATGGTGCCGGCCAGCATTGGCCCAGATGAGGCACTGGCGCGCTTGGCCGATTACGATTTAAGAGATGCGGTCTTCAAAGTGACCACGCCCGCCCCTTATGAGATTGGAGGACCGGGTCCTCGGATTACGGTCATGGACTATGGGGTCAAGAATTCCATTCTGACCGAACTGACCAAACGCGGCGCGGCCATCACGGTACTGCCGGCAGGAGCTTCGCCGGAGGATTTGGCGAAAACGCGGCCGGACGGCGTGGTGCTCTCCAACGGACCGGGCGATCCGGCGACCATCCCCGAGGTGCTGCCCACCGTCCGCTACGCTCTGGAACACTATCCCACCTTTGGCATTTGTCTGGGCCATCAATTAATTGGTCTAGCGGAGGGGGCCCGCACCTACCCGTTAAAGTTTGGGCATCACGGGGCCAACCATCCCCTCTTTGACCATCGGGCCGGCCGGGTGCTGATTACCAGCCAAAATCATGGCTATGCGGTGGATGCCGCGACGCTCAAGGATCGCTACGAGGTGCGTCTGACTCATCTGCATGACCAGACGGTGGAGGGGATTCGTCACCGGGAACGGCCCATTTTGTCCGTGCAGCACCATCCCGAGGCCGGACCCGGTCCCTCCGACTCACTCTATTTGTTCGATGAATTTCTTAAGACGGTAACTGGCGAGGAGGGTGGCCATGCCTAAGCGGCCGGAATTAAAGCGGGTGCTGGTGATTGGGTCGGGTCCGATTGTCATTGGCCAAGCGGCCGAGTTTGACTACGCGGGAACCCAGGCCTGCCGGGCCCTCAAAGAAGAGGGGGTTGAGGTCATCCTGGTGAACTCCAACCCGGCGACTATCATGACAGATTTATCGGTGGCCGATGTGGTCTATATCGAGCCCTTGACGGTTTCCTTCCTCGCTTATGTGCTGGGCAAGGAGCGTCCGGATGGGGTGCTGGCTACGCTGGGTGGACAGATGGGGCTGAACCTAGTGTCATCGCTGGCACGTGCCGGGGTCTTGACCGATTTGGGCATTGAGCTGTTGGGAACCCAATTAGGGGCGATTGAGATGGCGGAAGATCGCGAAGCCTTCCGCAGTCTCATGATGCGGCTTGGCCATCCCATTTCCCAATCGCAGACAGTTACCACCGTGGAAGACGGACTCAAGTTTGCCGCCCAAATTGGGTACCCGGTGGTGTTGCGTCCTGCCTATACCTTGGGAGGGAGCGGTGGAGGATTTGCCCACAGCGAAGAGGAGTTGCTGGAGCGGCTGCCCCACGCCTTAGCGGCTAGCCCGATAGGCCAGGTGTTGGTTGAGGAATCCATTGCCGGATGGAAAGAAGTGGAGTATGAGGTCGTCCGGGACAGCGCCGGCAACGCTGTGGTCATCTGCAACATGGAGAATTTTGATCCGGTCGGTGTGCATACCGGCGACTCCATTGTGGTGGCGCCATCCCAAACCTTGACGGATCGGGAATATCACATGCTGCGCCACGCCTCGTTGGATATTGTTCAGAATCTGGGCATCGAGGGCGGGTGCAACGTCCAGTTTGCGTTGTCCAAGACCGGCGAGTACCGGGTGATTGAGGTCAACCCCCGCGTATCCCGTTCCTCGGCTCTGGCGTCCAAAGCGACCGGCTATCCCATTGCCCGCATTGTGGCCAAAATTGGCCTGGGACTCACCCTGCCGGAGATAAAGAATCCGGTCACCGGGAAAACGTCCGCAGCGTTTGAGCCGGCACTGGACTACGTGGTGGTGAAAATTCCGCGCTGGCCGTTTGACAAGTTCCCAGAGGCCGATCGACAACTGGGCACGCAAATGAAGGCGACCGGCGAGGTCATGGCCATTGACCGCACGTATGAAGCGGCGTTGCAAAAAGCGGTGCGCTCGCTGGAGGTGGGGCGCATTGATGTCGCCGGAGGTCCGGAGACGGCGGCCGATGACGAGACCCTTTCCCGCTTGGCCTTGACTCCGACGGATCAGCGGCTCTTCTATCTCGCGGAAGCGTTGTGGCGGGGCCGGAGTGTACAAGAGCTAGCGGCAGGAACCGGCATCGATCCCTGGTTCCTTCAAGGGCTGTCCCACATCATCGAAGCGGAAAAAGGGCTGGCTGGCGCGCCGGACCAGTGGCGGGCGAAGCTTCCCGATCTAAAGGCGCTAGGGGTGGCGGATCGCCGCATTGCCGAGCTTGCGGGGACCAGCGAAGACGCCGTACGCGAAGAGCGCAAGACGCGAAATATTCGCCCCGGCTACCGCATGGTGGATACCAGTGCGGCGGAATTTCCAGCCGAAACGCCCTACTTTTATTCCGCCTACGATCGGGACAACGAAGCCACGCCTTTGCCGGGACGGAAAATGGTGGTGCTCGGCTCCGGACCCATTCGCATCGGGCAGGGAATCGAGTTTGACGCCGCGTCCGTGTACGCCTTGGAGTCCTTGCGAGCTCGCGGATACCGGGCCATTATGATTAACTCCAATCCGGAAACGGTCTCGACCGACTTCAATGCCTCTGACCGGCTCTACTTTGAGCCGCTCACATTAGAGGATGTGTTGAACATTGTGGATTTGGAGCAGCCCGACGGAGTTTTGGTGCAATTTGGGGGACAGACCGCCATCAACTTAGCCCAAGGCTTGGCGTCCCACGGAGTGCCGATTGTCGGTACCAGCCTTGAAGGCTTGATGCGGGCGGAAGATCGCCACCTGTTCGATCAACTGCTGGAAGAGCAGCACTTGCGCCGTCCGCCCGGTCTCACGGCCACCAACACCAGCGAAGCGTTGGAGGCGGCTGAAAAACTGGGTTTCCCCGTGTTGGTGCGGCCCTCCTTCGTGTTGGGCGGCCGGGCGATGCGCATCATTGACGACCACGAGGCCCTGCGCCAATATCTCTTGGTCAATCGCGAGATCGGTCGGGACCGCCCCTTGCTTCTGGACCGGTATATGAACGGCATCGAGTTGGAGGTTGATGCTGTCAGCGATGGCAAGCGCGTGGTGATTCCCGCCGTCATGGAGCATGTCGAGCGCGCCGGGGTGCATTCGGGCGATTCGGTGGCGGTGCTCCCGCCAGTGCGGGCCAGTCAGGCGGTGGTGGAAGAGGTAGTGCGCATCACCGAAATACTCTGCCGCAGCTTACAGGTCAAGGGGCTGCTTAACATCCAATTTGTGGTTGTGGATGGCACCGTCTACGTGATTGAGGCCAATCCGCGCTCGAGCCGCACCGTCCCCTTTCTCATCAAAGCCACCCATCTTCCCTTAGTCGATTTGGCCATTGAGGCAGCGGTCACCGGCAAACTGCCCGGTACCATAGGCGACGGGCTTCAGCAAGCACCGGAGTATTATGCGGTCAAAATGCCGGTCTTCTCCTTCTCCAAATTAGGGCAGGTCGATGCCGCGCTCGGCCCGGAAATGAAGTCCACCGGCGAGGTCATGGGAATTGACCAGGATTTGCCCCGCGCGCTGTATCGAGCGTTGGTTGCGGGGGGCTTCCGCTTGTCTCGGGGAGGCCGCATTCTCGCGACCATTGCCGATGCCGATAAAGAAGAGGCGTTGCCGCTGTTGCAGGAACTGGCGGACATGGGATATCGCCTGTATGCGACCAGTGGTACATGGGCGATGCTGTCCAGCCATGGGGTGGCCGCAACCCCCGTGTATCGCCTCGGCGAGCGCCGGCCCCACCTGGTCGACCTTATCCGCGAAGGCCAATTCGAGCTGGTGATTAATACCATCACGCATGGTGGACAGCGAGAACGCGAAGGGTTTCTGATTCGCCGTACGGCGGTGGAACGTGGTGTGCTGTGCATGACCTCTCTGGATACCGTTTCCGCAGCCATTGATGCATTGAAGGGTCGCAGCCAACGGCCTTTCGAAGTGCACTCGTTAAATGAGTGGAAAAAAGGAGAAACCCATGGCGCACGCGTTTAAGGCTCGTATTGTCGAGCGTCGGGAAACGGCGCCCGATCATGTGGAATTCATTCTTCAGAGTCCAGCATTGGCAGAGGCGCTGCCGGGACAGTTTTGTCACGTGCTTACGCCGGGCATGTTGCGTCGTCCCATCTCTTTTTCCCGCATTGACCGCGAGTCGGGAACAGTGGGCTTGCTGTTGCAGGTGGTGGGATCCGGCACCGCCTGGCTATATTCGCGTCAAGCAGGAGACTATCTCGATGTCTTGGGGCCGCTCGGGCGGGGTTTTGATCCACCCCGGCCCGATCGCCCCTGGATTCTTATTGGTGGGGGAGTAGGCATCCCGCCTATCTTCGCCGCCCTAAAAGCCTGGCAAGGGGCGGTCCGGGCGCCCATTCGCGTGGCGCTGGGAGCGCGAACCGCGGATTATCTGATTATGCGGCAAGACTTTCACGCGCACGGTCTTGACCCATGGCTTGCGACCGATGATGGGTCCCTGGGGCGGCAGGGATACGTGGTGTCCCCCCTGCCGGAATGGCTTCAAGAGTTTCCCCAAGCCGAGGTCATGGCCTGCGGACCGACGCCCATGTTGGCGGCTGTAAGCCGGATTGCCGCCGGTCGTCCGGCCCGGGTGCAACTTGCTCTCGAGCAGCGCATGGGATGCGGCATTGGGGCGTGTCTCGCGTGTGTTGTGGAGGCTCAACCGGTGGGGCCGGATGGCCCCCGCTATCGGCGGGTCTGCACCGATGGTCCGGTGTTCTTGCGGGAGGAGTTGGTTTTTTGATGGATTTAGCCGTTCAACTGCCACGTGGACTCCGATTGAGGAACCCCATTTTGGCGGCGTCGGGTACTTTTGGTTTTGGTCCGGAATATGCGGCCTATGTGGACTTGAATCGGCTTGGCGGCGTCAGCGTTAAAGGCATTTCGCCCGATCCCTGGCGGGGCAACCCGCCGCCTCGGGTATGGGAAACGGCGGAGGGACTGTTAAATTCCATCGGTTTACAGAATCCCGGCATGGAGGCCTTTCTTCAAGACGACATTCCCTTCTTAAAGACAGTGGATACCGCCGTGGTGGCCAATATTATCGGCCACACCACCGAGGAATATCAGCGCGTAGCGGCTCGCTTGGCGGAGGAGCCGCGCATCAATGCGTTCGAGATTAATATCTCCTGTCCCAACATCAAGGAAGGCGGCATCCAGTTTGGTCATGATCCAGAGCAGGCCTTTGCGGTCACCCGGGCCGTCCGCCAGGTGACTGACAAGCCGTTGATGGTCAAGGTGTCGCCGAATACGGCCGAGCCTTGGGTAATTGCCGAGGCCGCGGTGGCGGCGGGCGCGGACATGATTTCCGCGATTAACACTCTCGTGGGGATGGCCATCGATCTCAAAAACCGCCGTCCGGCGTTGGGGGGACGCACGGGGGGGCTTTCCGGACCCGCCATTAAGCCGGTTGCGGTCCGTATTGTCTATGAGTTGGCGTCCCGTTTGAGCGTCCCGATTATTGGCATGGGCGGCATCCAGTCGGTGGAGGACGTACTGGAGTTCTTGATGGCTGGAGCGTCGGCGGTGATGGTCGGCACGATTACCTTTCAACACCCGGAGCGCATGGTCGAGATTATTGAACAGTTGCCGAAGGTGCTGGCGGACTATGGCTTTGCCAGCGTGAGCGACGCCGTGGGAGCGGCGCTCCCGCCAAAGGAGGCGCAGGTATGACCAAGAGACTCTGGGTCGCGTTGGACGTCCCCCAGCGCGACCAGGCGGAAGCGATTTTAGAGCGCCTCGGATCCCATCGCCACATCAAGGTGGGGATGGAACTCTACTATCGCCTCGGTCCGGATTTTGTTCGCCAGCTAGTCGATCGAGGATATCATATCTTTTTGGACTTAAAGTGCCATGACATTCCCCGGACGGTGGGAAGGGCGGTGGCCGCAGTGCAGAGCCTGGGCGCCGAAGTTTTAACCGTCCACGCCCAAGGGGGCTTGGAAATGCTTGAAGCGGCCCGCCAGGAAGCGGGCACGATGTCGGTGGTGGCGGTCACCATGTTGACCAGTCTGGATCAAGCATTGCTGCAGGATCTGGGCATTTCGGTCCCTTTGCCCGAGCTGGTGGAGCGGGCAGCCGATCTTGCTCGCCGCGCAGGATTGGCTGGGGTGGTGGCAGCGAGTCCGGAAATAGGACGCATACACCATCGGTGGCCGGGAGCGCGCATCATCGTGCCCGGAATTCGTTTTCCAGGTCAGGATACGGGCGATCAGCGGCGCGTGGCCGGGCCGGCTGAGGCGGTGGCGGCGGGGGCGACGGATTTGGTCGTGGGCCGCCCCATTGTTGCCGCATCCGATCCCGCCGAGGCTTTGTCGCGATTCGTTGCGGCCATGTCACAATGAAATGAGAGGGGAACCCATGACCAGTACTTGGAACACGGAGCGCGGCTGGGAAAGTCTAAAACGCTCGGGCGCTCATTTGGAAGGCCATTTCTTGTTGACCACCGGTCGTCATTCGAACCAGTTCTTTCTTCTCGCCCGATTGACGGAGCATCCCGATTTGCTGGAACCCTGGGCCGAGGCCCTGGCAGAGCGGCTCAAACCGTATCAACCGCATGCGGTGGTGGGACCAGCAGTCGGAGGTATCATTCCCGCTTATGCGGTGGCTCATCATTTGCCGGGCACACGGGTGTTGTTTGCCGAAAAGAGCGAGGATGGCGGTATGAAGTTCAAGCGCGGGTTTCGACTCATGCCCGGCGAGCGCGTCGCGGTGGTGGAAGATGCGGTCACCACCGGGAGTTCCGTCGCCAAGGTGATCGATGCGGTGCGAGACGCCGGGGGCGTGCCGGTGGCAGTGGGGGCGCTGGTGGATCGCAGTCAATCCCCACTCCTGTTTCATGAGCCATTTGAGGCGCTACTGCGGGTCGCCAATATCCCCAACTGGGACCCGGCCGCGTGTCCCTTGTGTGCTCAAGGAGTCGCGTTGTCCCGCCCTAAATCTTGATGATTCGTGAGGCCGTCCAGTCTAACTAGGCGTCTCAGGGCGAAGAAGGAGCTCACAGCTAGAAAGCGCTGCTGAGGGCAGCGCTTTCTGAGGCTCTCGCGTTCAAGCTGTACGCCGAGGTGAACTAGGAGCTGGGATTTCTGGATGGGAATTTGCGGCCTTTGGAATGTTCGGTGCCGGATGAAACAGCAGCCGTCGGCCAGCCCAGTCGTGAAATGCCCAATGATCCAGACCCCAATAGGCGACAGCCGGCCCGATGGCCAGCATGATGACTTCGAGCGTGAACATAGCCGGATTCACCGTCGCCGATCCTGACAACATATAGGCTAAGTTCATCACCAGCGCACCGATTAAAGCGGTTCCGGTGAAAACGCCGAGGATGAGGCCAATGCCGCACGCCAACTCCCCGAACGTCACGACAATACTCCAGAACCCCGCGGTAGGCAGGAACAGCACGTGCACCAGCCATGCCCATTCGGCGGTAACCTGGGCGTGCGCCCCGGATGATTGCGCGAGTGCTCCCTGAAGATATCCGGTCACTGCGGTGCCAGCCTTGGCCCCGACGTACACCGGAAACGCGCCGAGCTTCTCCAAGGCTGCGTTCAGCCATATATAGCCAAGTCCAATTCGTAAGATCGCCCATACCGGCTTGACGTATGGATGCCTGAGTGCGTTGACCATGACTGCCACCCCCCTGCATGATCGGTTCGGCCCGCTGAGCGTGTCTCACGTAACCGTCCTGCACGTGGCGAACCGAATCTCTACCCTTAGTATCGCCTTGGTCAGGGGATGGAACCAGGATCGAATGGCCCCACCTGTGGGGGCTTCCGCTCCGCTTCAGTGTGCCCGATGGATCTGGCGCACCCTGCGCTTTTCATGCCACAGACAGGGCTTACAAGGAGTCCTGTCTGCGTATTATCAATCTTGTTCGGGTATCGGGAATTCCCAGTAGATGATGGTGCCGTGTTCTTCAATCCGTTGCATGCCCAGTTTCTCAAGAACCCGGATGGATGCCCAGTTGTCCGATAGACACTCCGCTGTAAGGTGGTGCACGGATGACTGTTGCTGCGCCCAGTTGACCAGTGCTCGGGCCATCTCGGTGGCATATCCCTGCCCCCGGTAAGACGGCACGATGTCGTATCCCATTTCGACTAGGCCATTTTCGTTGGGCGGGGACTTGAAGCCCATCGAGCCGATGACAACATTGTCCTCAACGTGGATAATCATTCCACTCCATTCGCCATCGGCGGGATTGTGTTGCAGCCGGACTCGCGTGGTCGGCAACACAAAGCGACGGACGGGGTCATTCGGAAAACCCTTGGCAATTGTCGCCCCCAACAAGGCTTCCAGCCGTGACGGATTGTCCAGGGCCGCGTCAACCAATTCTTGTGTCCAGGAAACCATCGACAGCCGTTCGGTACGTAATTGTGGCAATTGCGTTCGTCCCCTCATTGGTATCACTAGGGACGCTTTCGTCTCCCTCAGTGATTACGATTTTGTTTGGCGCATGGTTAGGTGGCGAACGTGGGCCGTCACAGGCATTCTCCTTTAAGGTGGATTGTGGCTACCATATCGAGGAAAGAGAAACCTGTCAACGAAAAAACGGGGGGCCAAGATGGGGCCGATCGCTCCCCGATCAGCCGTTTCCATTGCGCGCCCAAAATAGCTTGATCCATCCGACACATTCCGCCTGGCCGTCCATAACGTCGGCATAGCAATCATGATTGAGAGCGATCAAAGCGGCGGATGGCCTCAAAAAAGTCTGAGGCGTCGACAAAATAGGGATGGCCCTGCTCGGTCTTCGGCAAGACTTCGCTCACGGCGGCTTTGGCTTGACGGACAGCCCGTGGATAAAGACCGGCAATGTCCTTCAGCCATTGGTGGGCTAGTATTTCGAGATGCGCCCGATCGGGGGCGATGGCGTTCAAGATGCCAAGCGTTTTTCCCTCTTCAGCGCCAATGAGATGGCCGGTCAACAACACCTCCTTGGCCTTCCCCAAACCCATGACCTTGATGAGGCGCAAGGCAAAGGTGCGGCTTAACATGATGCCAATGCGGGCTACGGGGATGCCCATGGCGACGTCGGCGTCGCCGAGACGTAAATCCGCGGCCAACGCTAATTCAAACCCACCCCCGAGGCAATATCCGGATAGCAGGGCGATGACGGGTACGGGGAGCGCCTCGACGGCCGAAATGGCCCGTTCCATCAACGCGAATTCCCGGTTAACGGCCTCATAGTCGAGGCGATTTAATTCGCTGAGGTCAAAGCCGCTGGTGAAGTGGTCGCCTTGGCCGCGAATGATGACGGCGCGTACCGTGTCATTTTGGGATAAAGAGTGGGCATGCTGCTCCAACTCCGCCCACATGCTGTGTGTCATGCAATTGTGATAGCGGGGATTATCCAAGATTAACTCAGCGAACTCCCCTCGAAAGACGCAGTTGACCGATGCCACAAAAGCCCTCCTCATTGTTGCTGGCGTATATTCCTGCGATGCCGCTATCGATCATCGACCAGCTTCTCACTGACCGCACCTAACCGGCGCAGGCGGTCCGTGTTAGGCGTGATATAGAGTGTTTTTTCCCGCTGATAGAGCACCTGTCCGGGCTCGGCGTGGGGACGCTTCCGCACAAACTTGCGGCGGGTGTAGTCCACGGGTACGGTGGATGATCCTTGGGCCGAGGAAAAAAACACTGCCAGTTCGGCCGCATCCAGCAAATCCTCCAAATCCGGGGTCTTTTTGCCAGAGAAGAGCACCACATGCGACCCGGGGGCCTGTTTGGTATGCAACCATATATCATCGGGCCGGGCCTTCTGAAAGGTGAGCTTGGCATTTTCCTCCCGGTTTCGCCCCACCCAGATTTCCAGACCATGCAGACTGACAAAACGCCGAAAGGGTTCGCGGTCATTGTCTTGGCGCCGTCTTTCGGCTGCCTTCTTCAAATGGGATTGGAACCAACTCATGGGATGGGGTTTTTCTGCCTCCATCAGCAGCCGGTTGAGCGTTTCCACCTCGATCTCTAAGGCCGGAATCAACCGCTCCAATGCTTCGTGCCGAGCCTTGATTTTTTTGTAGCGCCGGTAATGGGCCCGAGCTCGATCGGCCGGACTTTCGCCGGGTTCCCGACATAGCTGTACGGGTTGTCCGTCAAATCCGGCAACGTCCAGTTGCAGCAACTGGGGATCGGCGGTAAAGGCATGCTGATAGGTGAGCCATAGGTCGCCCAGCTGTTTTTCGAACTCCCCGGTTTGTTCCCGGGCAACTTGGTACTCGGCGATCTTTTCCCGCAAATGGGTCCGGCGGCTCTGCCATTGGCTTATCAGTTGGGCCTTGAGATTGTTCTCGGCCAAACGGCGCTCGCGCTCGCGAAACACTTCATCGAGCGCCGCCTCAAAATCGGTTGCCGGCTTGGCTTCAAAACCCGGTTGGGGGTAAACCCACACCTCGTCCGTCTGTCGGTTGAAGAGGCGGAACCCCGTTTGGGGAAAGCCCGCGAGGTAATCCTCTCGCAGCGTCTCCCAGTGGCCGCCATCTTCCAGCCAGCGACGGGCCCAGGGCGGCAAATCCCGGGGGTCGCCTGTGACGAGCGGGTTTTTCAGGGGAGGCGGCGGCTCATAGAGCTTGGTCGGCCAGACCATGCGACCCGGGCGGCCGGGGGGGATTTTTCGCCACGCCTCCTTCACCAGCCCCTGGTCGTTCAGCAGAATGAGATTGGTCAGATGTCCGGCCAACTCCACCACCAAAGTCTCCTCGATCGGTTGTCCCCAATCATCGGGACGTTCAATCCCGATGTGCATAATCCGCTCAAACGGCGGCACGGCAATTCGCCGGATGGTAAATGGCACCAACCGTGCAAGCCAGGGAAAAGGCGGGCGCTGAGCGGCCTTCTTGGGCGCTTCTTGGGTCCGGTGCAGCCGTTGCATGCCCGGCTTTAAGACAATCAAAAGTTGTTCGGTTTCTCCGTCGGCGCGTTTTACGGTTAGCCACAAACGGTCGTTAGCCACCGCCAGGCGAATTGCCACGCCGCCCACAAGCCGCTGCCAGCGTGCTTCCATGGCCCGCATGGCCAACGCATCAAAAGGCATGATTCCTCCATCGCCAAACTAGGGTGTGATTAAGCGTATCGCGGATGCCAAGCGTGTGCAATGGTAAACGCGATGGCGGCTAGTAGAATACACGATAGCCGGTAGATTTCCCGGAACCTAGGTGGGATAATAGCGCCATAAGAGGAGGACCGGCATCGGACGGTTCCGCTATTTTATTGTGTTGGGGAGGGATCTAGATGTCGAGCGACGCCGCGCGGGGCGCCCGGGTGCGAGCAATATGGCAGTCGTTGCCATCGGCACGGTTTACAGCCCGCCCTAACTATATTTGGTGGGTTGTAGGCACGGTGTGTATTGGCGCTTTCATGGCGGCGGTGGACGCGAGCATTGTGAATGTCGCCATCCCTGATTTGGCGCATTACTACAATGCGACGGCGAGCATCACCGGCTGGGTGCTGATTTCGTATTTGCTGACGCTGGCCACCTTGCTCACCTTATTTGGCCGCTTGGCCGACATGTTGGGCCGACGGCCACTCTATACATTTGGGTTCTTGGTCTTCATTGTTGGATCGGCCGCTTGCGGTGCGGCACCTTCGCTGGGATTCCTGATTGTTGCACGGGTCTTCCAAGCAGCCGGAGCCGCCATGCTGCAGGCTAATTCGGTCGCGATTATCACCGCTACGGTACCCGCTACGGTTCGTGGAAAAGCGATTGGGTTCCAAGGGTCGGCTCAAGCGGTGGGACTGTCAGTGGGACCAGCGGTAGGGGGAGCGCTCATCGGCCTTTTTGGCTGGCGGGCGATTTTTTATGTCAACGTCCCCGTGGGAATTATTGGCACCCTGATGGCGGCCATGATTCTTCCCAAGGACAAGGTGACGCAGTCCAACACCACGTTCGACTGGTGGGGCGCACTGCTGTTCAGCCCCGCGCTGGTCGCAGTGATGTTGGCGGTGACCATTGCGCCGCATGTCGGCTGGACTTCTCCCGCGGTCCTGGGATTGTTTGTGGCCACCATTGTCTTGTTGGTCGCGTTCATCCGGCGCGAGACGAATTTTCGTGCTCCCTTGGTCGACGTCAAGCTCTTTAAGCTCAAGATTTTCACCATGGGTAACGTGACCGGCCTGTTAAGCTATTTGGTGATGTTTGGGGTGCTGTTCCTCATGCCCTTCTTCTTTGAACGGGTGGGCGGGTTCCCCTCCGCTATTGTGGGGCTTCTGTTGACGGCGGTGCCGATTGGGATGACCGTTGTCTCGCCGCAGGCGGGCGGTTTGGCGGACCGCTATGGATCTCGCCTCTTGACCACCGTTGGGATGGGGGTGAGCGCGCTGGGCGCGTTCATTCTGTCGTTAACGGTGGGACTCAATATTCACCTCATTATTCTCATCTTGGGACTGATTCTGGTGGGAATGGGGCTCGGGATGTTTACTCCGCCCAACAACAGTTCCGTCATGGGCGCGCTGCCGATTACGCGCCTTGGAGTGGGCGGCGGTATCTTGAATATGTCGCGAAGTCTCGGGATGGCATTTGGCACGGCCGTGTCCAGCACGCTGATGGCGGGATTTTTAGCGGCCTACGGTGGCAGACTGACGGGGGGACCCCGAGCGCCCTGGGTCCCGACGATGCGCTGGTCTATCGGGGTGCTGTGCGTCCTAGCGGTGGTGGCGTCGGTGTTATCATTGCTGAAGACAACTAGTGAAAATCGCCAGGAAAATGGCGAGCGCCCCGAGGTTCCCATGGAATTTTGAGAAAGTCCTGGTGAAAAGCAGGAAATTCTCGGGACAATCCATAACTCTCCCGGCAGTGTTGATAGCCAGCCAAGACCGGCCGGACTTAAAGGGGGACTTCACGATGTGGACAGTGGTCTACATTGCGCCAAGCGTGACCGTGGCGGAAAAGATTAAAGAGGTGCTCTCCACGGAAGGCTTGTTGGTGACCTTGAAGACGGTGGAAATGAACCAGGATGGCCGGGGCAGCGTCGAGGTGCGCGTCCCCGAGGGCGAAGCCGAAGAGGCTCATGAAATTCTCGCCGAGCATCTGGGACGGTTATAATCACGAGCGACGGGGAAGAGGGACAGCAGCGTGCAAGTGTACTTGAATGGCGAGTTTATGGCGGAAGAGGAAGCGCGTGTCTCCATCGATGATCGCGGCTTTCTGTTTGCGGACGGGGTGTACGAGGTGGTGCACCTCTATGAGGGACAGCCTTTTGAGTGGGACCGGCATATCGCCCGACTGACGCGGAGTCTCGATGGAGTGAATATCAGCGGCGTGGATGTGCAAACCTTGGTTCCCGTCCGAGACCGCTTGGCCGCGGATGTTCCCACTGGGGAGGCGGCGCTGTATATTCAAATCACACGGGGAACGGAGCGGCGAAAGCATGCGCCGCCTGCGCCCGGCACCATCTCGCCAACGGTGCTGATGTGGGTGCGGCCGGTCACGCCCATACCCGCCGAGACGATCGAGACGGGTGTGTCAGTGATTACCGTTCCCGATGATCGCTGGGCCAAGGTCTGGATTAAGACCATCGGCCTTTTGCCCAACGTACTGGCTAAAGGCAAGGCGGTGGAGCAGGGCGCCTTTGAGGCCATCTTCGTGCGCGACGGCATGGTGACCGAGGCCACCTCCGCCAATGTATTTCGCGTCAAAAACCAGGTGCTTCAGACCGCGCCGGTGACAAATTACATATTGCCGGGCATTACCCGCCAAGTGGTGATCGAATTGGCCCGCCAGGCAGGCTATCAGGTGATTGAGGAGCCGTTCTCGGCGGACGATCTCGGGACGTCGGATGAACTCTTTTTGTCAGGTACTCTGACCGAGGTATTGCCGATTACAGTCGTCGACGGAAAGCGGATTGGGGCGGCCTCGGGACCGGTGGCCCGTCATTTGCTGTCGTTGCTGCATCAACGGGCTGGCCGGGTTTGATCGGGTGAAACCCGGGTACACTCGCCTTTAGGAGGCGAGTGACTTGATTGACGATTTTGACACACTCCGCGACGAAGCCCAAGGG
The DNA here is from genome assembly GCF_012933365.1 of Sulfobacillus harzensis. Classification (GTDB taxonomy): domain Bacteria; phylum Bacillota; class Sulfobacillia; order Sulfobacillales; family Sulfobacillaceae; genus Sulfobacillus_B; species Sulfobacillus_B harzensis. The sequence continues at coordinate 57,049 of NZ_JABBVZ010000010.1, forward strand.
CATTTTCTTGCCTTGGCCGAGCTTTTGCGGGATATGGGATTTGACGATATTTTCAGCCGTCTGGCGGAACTATACTGCGATTTTCGCGACGAGCAGAGTCCCGGGCTGTAGCCGAGTCCGCCAGGCCGGCTGACTGGGGGAGAAGGTTTGTTGCACGTCGTTTTGGTGGAGCCGGAAATCCCGCCGAACACCGGGAATATTGCCCGTACCTGTGCTGCGACCCGCACCCAGCTGCATCTGGTGGAGCCATTGGGATTTTCCCTGGAAGATCGATATCTCCGCCGCGCTGGGGTGGATTACTGGCACCTGGTCGACCTGCGGGTGCATCCCTCGTGGGAGCATGTCGTGGAAAGCTTGACCAATGTGGGCGCATTCCATTTTTTTACCTCCCACGGGGGCACGCGCTATACCGATGTCTCGTACCATGCCAATGATGTGTTGGTGTTTGGGCGCGAGTCGACGGGGTTGCCTGAGGCGATTTTAGATCGCTATCGAGAGGCGTGGCGGGTAATCCCCATGGCTGCCGGGGTTCGGTCGTTGAATCTGTCCAACGCGGTGGCCATTGCCGTTTATGAAGCTCAGCGCCAGCTGAAGTATCAACCGCTCGGCTAAGTTCTCCGTCTATCATGCTGTCCATATACTGAAGCGGAGGGTCAGCATGTCTTTAGTGATCGTGCTGGTGGCGGGCATGGTGCTGATTGTGCTCTCCGCCGACTACTTTACCAACGGCGTGGAATGGCTGGGCTATCGGCTGGGTCTCGGCGAAGGGGTGTCAGGCTCGCTGCTGGCGGCCTTGGGAACGGCGCTGCCGGAAACGTTGGTGCCCCTGATGGCGTTTATCGCCGGCGGCATTCGCGGGGGACAGGCGCATCAGGGCATAGGCCTTGGGGCGATTTTGGGCGCACCGTTTATGTTGTCAACGCTCGGCTTTAGTGTGATTGGCGTTGGCGTCTGGCTCAGCGGGCAACGGCGCCAAGGGCTGGCCGTGTCCAAAGAGGCCATGCTCGCCGATTTACGTTTTTTTCTGCTGGCCTTTGGCCTGGTGATTATCACCGCTTGGCTCCCGGAGCAGTTCCATGTGCTCGTGGCGCTGGTATTGGTTGGCGGGTACGGGTATCACGCCTGGCAGCTTGTCAAGCAGGGTCGCGGTGCCGCGCCAGAGTCGGCGCCAGACCAGCCACTCCATTTTCATCCGCGATCGCAGCCTTCGACGGTCATGGTGGCGCTGCAGGTGATGGTGGCACTCTTTGGGTTGGTCGTGGGTGCTCACTTTTTCGTCTCCGGGCTGGAAGGCGCGACAGGGTGGGTCAAGCTTTCCGGATTTTTGGTCTCGGTTATTGTGACGCCTCTGGCCACGGAGCTTCCCGAGGTTCTCAACAGCGTGATTTGGATTCGCCGTGGCAAAGGAGCCTTGGCTGTCGGCAACGTGACCGGCGCCATGGCCTTTCAAGCCTCCTTAGTGCCGGCGCTGGGCATTTTCATGACCAGTTGGCGCTTTTCCCTATGGGAGATGGTGACCGCAGTGCTGGCCTGGGGAGCGGCACTCTGGACTCTGGTGCGGTCCCGCGACGGGGTGCTCCACCTCGCAGAACTCTTTGCCGCCGGTCTCTTTTATCTCCTATTTATCCTGTTGGTGGCAGCCATTTTGTGAGCGTTGCCGGAATGGGCAGAATAAGGCATGAGTCCAATTAGGGGGGATATCATGCCAAAATCTAATACGCCTGGTACACTAAAGTCAAAGGCCCGGTCATCAACGGCTAAGCGTGAGCCCACGCCCGAGGAGTTGGAGAACTCTCGGCTTAAGGTGGAAGCGGCGCGCGCCTTGGGGCTCTGGGAAAAGGTTGAGGCGCAAGGATGGAGTGCCTTGACCGCGGCCGAAAGCGGCCGCATTGGGGGCTGGATGACCCGCATTCGCTTTCAGGAAAAGCGTCGGGACGCCAAAACACCCAACGCATAAGGAGGCTATGATGTACTGGCAGGATCTCACCACCAAGACCTTTCGCGAAGAGGTGCTGGGCCGGATTGATACAGCCATTTTGCCGACCGGCAGTGTGGAGGCGCATGGTCAACATTGTCCCTTGGGGACGGATAATATCGCGCCGTGGTATTTTGCCGAGCAGCTGGAAGCCAAATTTCCGGACCGTGTGCTGATCTTGCCACCGATTCCTTATGGGCATACATGGGAATTAGCTAATTACGCCGGAACGATTTCCGTTTCGACCGAGGTCTTTTCCCGGTATGTGGCGGAAGTAGCCAAAGGGGCACTCGCCTGGGGGATTAAGAATATCGTGCTGATGAATGGCCACGGTGGAAACACCGCTGCTTTGAATGCCGCCATGGAGGAGATTGCCGAGCATGGAGGGCAGGCGGTGCTGGTCAACTGGTGGATTGACTATAGCCGCGATATTCTTACCGTGACAGAAGGCCAGGGCCATGCCGGCGAGGACGAAACCTCGGTCATGCTGGCCATTGCCGGCCCCTTGGTGAAGATGGAGGATGCCTCCTTCAATCCCTATACCCCGAAATACCGGGTTCGCGCGATGGGACTACACGATAAGACTTTGCGTCATGCCACCACGGGCGATGGCCGCACCGGCACCCGCGAAAAAGGGGAGCGTATTGTGGAGCTCTGCACCGCCCGGATGGTGGAGCTCTTGGAAGATCTATGGTCCGACAACCTGTTTTCGCGAAAGGATTAGAAAGGGGCATAACGTGAGCGATATTCGATTAGCGGGGCGCGTGGCGTCATTAGCGCCGTCGCCCACCATGACGCTGGACGCCAAAACGAAGGCGCTGATTGGTCAGGGCCAGGATGTGGTTAATCTCACGGCTGGCGAGCCGGACTTTGACACGCCGGAGCATATTCGCCTGGCCGCGGCGGATGCCATGAACCGCGGGGAAACCCGATACACGCCGGTCGGTGGCACGCCGCGATTGAAGCAGGCGGCGGCCGAACGGCTCAAGCTGGATACGGGGATTGACTATGCTCCTGATCAAGTGTTGGTCTCAGCCGGCGCCAAGCATTCGCTCTATAATGCCGTCATGTCGCTGGTTAATCCGGGCGACGGGGTCCTGTTGCCGGTGCCCTATTGGGTGACCTATCCGGAGCAAATTCGACTGGCCGGCGGCCTGATTGAGTGGGTGCCGATTGCGCCAGCGCACAAAGATGAGCTCACCGTGGAGGATTTGGAGCGGGCCGTGTCCAAGAAGAGCCGGGGTCTTATTTTGAACTCGCCCTCCAACCCGTCGGGGGCGGTGATAGGCCGGGGCCATCTTGAAGAGATTGCCGCCTTTTGCCGCGAGCGCGATCTGTGGGTGATTTCCGACGAAATCTATATGCGATTGGTCTATGATGGCGTGGAGGCGGTGTCAATTGCGTCATTTCCCGGCATGATGGAGCGTACGATTGTCATCAACGGGGTCTCCAAAGCGTACGCCATGACCGGATGGCGCATCGGTTATGCGGCGGGTCCCCGGTCGGTAATTCAAGCCATGGCCAACTTGCAGTCGCAATCCACGTCCAACCCCACCTCGATATCCCAAGCCGCCGCCTTGGCGGCGCTGACGGGACCGCAGGAACCGGTGGAGGAGATGCGGCGCGAGTTTGACCGCCGCCGCCGCTACGCGGTGTCCCGCATTCAGACCATTAAGGGGCTCGAGGTGAACGATCCGAAGGGTGCCTTCTATCTCTGGGTCAACATGGAGCCGCTGGTGGGCCGCACCATCGCCGGCCGTACCATTACCAATGCCGATGATCTGGCATTGGCATGGCTGGAAGAGGCTGGGGTGTCGGTTGTTCCCGGCAGCGGATTCGGGGTGGCCAACTATTTTCGTATGTCCTACGCCACATCCATGGAACGTCTGGCGGAAGGTCTCGACCGCATGGAACGATTATTGGGGGAATGACGGAGGCATGAGTTCGGAACGCATCGGTATTGTGGGGCTGGGGCTTAATAACCGGCCCCTGGTTCCGTTTCTGATGGCAGAAGGTCATACGCTGGAAATCTTCGATCGCCGGTCCCAGGCCGAGTTGGAGGCGGAACTGGAGTCGTTGGGGGTCCACGGGGATGTGGAGATTCATGGCGGGCCCAACTATTTATCGGCGTTGGCCGAAGCCCCGATTGAAACGCTCTATTTAACCCCGGGAATGAAGAAGTTTGGACCGGAGTTGGATGCCCTCAAGGCGCGGGGCGTGCGCTTCACCTGCGAGACCGACTTGTTTTTGACCCATTGTCCCGCACCGGTGATTGGCATTACCGGGTCGGCGGGCAAGACCACCACCACGACGCTGGTTGGCGAGGCGCTGAAACGCGACGGCCGTCGTCCGGTGTTTGTGGGCGGCAACATTGGCGAGCCGCTCTTGCCTCGCTTGCAGGAAATCACCCCAGATTCCTGGGTAGTGATGGAGCTTTCTAGCTTTCAGTTAGATTTGGTTCAGCACAGCCCCCACGGAGCTGCGCTCTTGAACCTTTATCCCAATCATTTGGATGTCCACCGCGACTTTGAGGACTATAAACAGGCCAAAGGCCATATTTTCCGCTTCCAAAACAAAGAGGACTGGGCGGTGGTGCCCTTTGACGATGCGGAGATTCAAGAACTGCAGGAACAAGGGGAAGGCCGTCCTGTGTACTTCTCCCTGCATCAGGAAATTCGGCACGGAGCGTTTCGCAAAAACGGCCAGTTGTGGTGGCGCGGAGGCAATGGAGCCCGACCGGTGGTGGCGGAAAGCGCCTTGAAGCTGATTGGCGCGCACAATGTGGCCAACGCCTTGGCCGCTATTGCCATCGTGGCCTCGGCCGGCGGCGATCTGGGCGCTGCGCAGGATGTGTTGTCGAGTTTCACCGGCGTTCCTCATCGGCTGGAGATGGTGCGCGAGACGGACGGGGTAACCTATATTAATGACTCCATTGCCACGGCCCCGGAGCGCACCATGGCGGCTCTAAAGGCCATCGAGAAGCCCATCGTGTTAATCTTGGGCGGCTACGACAAAAAGCTGCAATATGATACATTAGCCAAGGCGCTGAATGAGAGCTCGGTGAAGGCCATTGTGGCCATTGGAGAGGTCAAGCAGCAGATTGCCGAGGCGGTCGGGCGCTATACTCACATCCCGCTGGTTCTAGAAGAGAGCTTCGACCAGGCGGTGGAGCGGGCAAGCGGCTTGGCCCAACCGGGTGATGTGGTGCTGCTGTCGCCAGCCGCGGCATCTTATGACATGTTTTCAAATTTTGAGGCGCGAGGCCAGCGATTTCGCGAGATGGTGGGCATCATAAGTCAGACGCGATCGGGTTTTCGGGAGTAATTGGAGGTTTAGACGGTCGATGGAACGCAAAGACATTCGCAACATCGCAATCATCGCCCACGTCGACCATGGCAAGACAACCTTGGTGGATGGCATGCTCAAGCAGAGTGGTATGTTTCGCGACCCCAGCCAATTGGGCGAGCGGGTGATGGACTCAAATGATTTGGAGCGGGAACGCGGCATTACAATTTTAGCCAAGAACACCGCCATCACGTATAAGGACGTGCTCATCAATATTGTGGACACCCCCGGACATGCCGACTTTGGCGGTGAAGTCGAACGGATTCTGTCCATGGTGGATGGGGCGCTTTTAGTCGTGGACGCCAACGAAGGACCCATGCCGCAGACGCGCTATGTGCTGCAAAAGGCTCTCAAAGCCGGCATTCGTCCGGTTGTGGTGCTCAACAAGATGGACCGCGAGGGGGCGCGGCCCGAAGAGGTTTTGGAGCAGGTGTTGGAACTGTTCATCGACTTGGAAGCCAATGATGAGCAGTTGGATTTCCCGGTTCTGTACGCCTCGGCAAAGCAGGGGATCGCATCCACCAATCCCCGGCTGCCGCTCGAAGGCAATTTAGAACCGTTGTTTGACGCGATTTTGGAGCACATCCCCTATCCTGTCGGCGACGCCGAGGCTCCCTTGCAAATATTGGTTACGACGTTGGATCATGATGACTATGTCGGTCGGTTGGCCATCGGTCGCGTGCGCCAGGGGACCTTGAAAACGGGGCAGACGGTGGCGGTGGCCCATCATGACGGCGAACTGGAGCGCACCCGGCCGTCCAAGCTCTTCGGCCGCATGGGTCTAAAGCGCACCGAATTGGAATCCGTCACGGTGGGCGACATTGTGACGTTGGCCGGTTTGTCCAGTGTAACCATTGGCGACACCATCACGGATCCGGACAATCCGGCCCCCTTGCCGCCCATCACGGTGGACGAGCCCACGCTGACCATTTTGGTGGGAGTGAACACCAGCCCCTTTGCCGGACAGGAAGGGACCTACGTAACCTCGCGCCACCTGCGCGACCGGCTGTTCCGCGAGCAGGAGCGCAACGTAGCGCTCAGAGTGGAGGAAACGGAGGACGCGGAAGTGTTCCGGGTCTCTGGCCGGGGTGAGCTGCACATTGGCATTCTGCTGGAGGAAATGCGGCGGGAAGGCTACGAAATGGAGGTTTCCAAACCGGAAGTGATTCTCAGGGAACCCCCCGAAGGGCTCATGGAGCCCATGGAGCGGTTGTTTTTGGACGTGCCGGATGAATACGTGGGCGCGGTGATGGAGCTTTTGGGACCGCGCCGGGCTACGATGGTGGCCATGGGGCAAGCGGGCCCGGGGCAGACGCGCTTAGAATTTGTTATCTCCGCTCGTGGCCTTTTAGGCTTTCGTTCGGCCTTCATCAACCAGACCCGCGGCTACGGCATCATGAACCATTTATTTGAGGGGTATGAGCCGTACGGTGGGCCTATCGACGAACTGCCACGGGGAGCCCTGGTCGCCATTGAAACCGGAGTGGCGACGTCGTATGCCTTGGACAATGCCCAGGAGCGGGGCGTTTTGTTCATCGGCCCCGGGACGCCGGTCTATGCCGGCATGGTGGTGGGCGAAAACAGCCGCCCCACCGATTTGGAAATCAACGTGTGCAAGAAGAAGCATGTCACCAACATGCGCAACGCCAATGCTGAGGAGGGGATTCGGCTCACGCCGCCGCGGCTCTTAACCCTGGATCAGGCCCTCGAATATGTGAAGGCCGATGAGCTGGTGGAGATTACGCCGAAGAATGTGCGTCTCAGAAAGGCAACCTTGGATCCCCATCAGCGAAAGCGCGAGCGCATCCAGCGCCAGGCCTGACATGTCCTGGCCCTTGACGGACGTTCAGTCCGGCTATTCGCTCCTCCGCTCCCTATACAGCATCCCTGAATTGGTGCATGATTTGGCGGCCCGCGGATTTCACGCGGCCGCTTTGACGGATTGGGAGACGCTGGCGGGGACGGAGGAGTTTGATCGTCTCATGCGTGAGAAGAATCTAATCCCGTACCTCGGGGTCTCGCGGCAAATCCGGGTGGGGGGAGCGGGGCATGCAATCCGGTTGATTGCCCTAAGCCACAGTGCCTGGTCCGCCTTGGTCAATTTTGAGGATTGGACCCCAGTTAATTCCCCGCCTGATTTGGCCGTGGTACTGGGGCCGGAAGACAACGCCTGGTGGCGGGACCTGCCGCCGATTGCCGGGCCCGTGGTGGTGGAGCTCGCGGCGGGACAGCAGGCGTTGCTAGAGCTTCTGCCCCCGAACTGGTATTGGGTACCGGCATGCGCGGTGCGTTTTCCGAACCCTGAAGACCAGATGGCGCATCGCGTGCTCGCCGAAATTGGCGGCTTGACTCCTGAACGGGAGGCCCAGGCACTCCCGAATCTCGAGGCGCTGATGGCGCCCTACGCCGATTGGCCGCGCGACCGGTTGTGGAGTCCGCCAGAGGTGCCCTCGGTTCTGCCCGACCGCGGCTGGAAGATGATTGCTCTCGGCAGTGTTGAGGAACTTTCAGAGAAGGCGGAGGCGGGCCTTCGCCGTCGATATCCGGACGGCGTCCCAGCGCACGCGCGGGAGCGGCTCTCCTATGAGCTTCGGGTCATTGGCGACCTTGGGTTTCCCGGATATTTTCTCATGGTGGCGGATGTGGTCGGCTGGGCCAAACAGACCGGCATCCGGGTCGGGCCGGGGCGCGGATCGGCCGCCGGCAGCCTGGTATCGTATGCGCTCGGCATTACCGAGGTCAACCCGTTGGACTATGGGTTGGTATTTGAACGGTTTTTGAACCCCGCCCGCCGCACCTGGCCGGATATTGACCTGGATTTTGAGGATGTGCGCCGCGGCGAAGTGATTGCCTACCTCCGCCGGCGCTTCGGGGCTGACCGAGTGGCGCAGATTGGCACCTATGGGACGCTGGGGGCACGGGCCGTTTTGCGTGATGTCGCACGGGTGATGAAGCTGCCGATTGAGGCCGTCAATCAGGTGATGAGATCCATTGACTGGCAGCTAAACGACCGATTGCAGGACCATCATGACGAATTAATCCGTCTGTCGGAGAAGGCTCATCTGGGGACCGCCTGGATAGCCTTGGCGCGGCGCTTGGAGGGGTTGCCGCGCCACCGTTCCACCCATGCGGCGGGGGTGATTATCGCTCCCCGGTCTTTTAGGGGGTGGATTCATTGCCACGGCGACGAGCAAAGCGGCTGGGTTACGGATTTTGATATGGGATCGCTGGAACGCCTGGGATTTGTCAAATTGGACGTGTTGGGGCTTCGCACGCTCTCTCTGCTCTCCCGCATTGAGGCGGAAGCAGGACTATCGCCCCACAGCATGGCCACGGTGGATGGCCAGGATCCCAAGACACTCCGGCTCTTAGGCCGGGGGGATACCGACGGCGTGTTCCAATTGGATGGCCGCGGCGTCAAGCGTCTTTTGCGCGAAATGCAGCCGCGTTCCCGAGAGGAAGTCATGCTGGTGGTGGCCTTGTATCGTCCCGGGCCGATGGAGATGATTGGGGAACTTTTGCGACGGCGCCGGGACGGCTATCGAGTGTCATCGGATGACCCGCTGGCAGCCCTGTTGAGCGAGACCTATGGGGTGATGGTCTATCAAGAACAGTTGATGGCGGCCGTCCAGCAGGTGGCGGGTTTGAGTCTCGCCGAAGCGGACTTGATTCGCCGGGCCATCTCCAAAAAGGATCATGCGCTTCTCATCCAGGAAGGCCAGCGCATCATCCGCCAGATGCAAGAACGCGGATTCAGCCGGGTGCAAGCGGACCAATTTTGGGAACGCATCCGGGCCTTTGGCGATTACGGCTTCAACAAGTCGCATGCGGCCAGTTACGGCATGATTAGCTACTATCAGGCGTTTTTGAAGGCGCACTATCCCGAGGCGTTCTGGGCGGCGGAACTGTCCCATCGGGAGGGCGAACGGCTCGGGGAACTGATGCGGCAAGCCATGAGCCAAGGTCTCACGATTGTCCCCCCGCACATTAACCATAGCGATGAGGCGTTTCGCGTTGAAGGCGGGAATCTCAGGGCCTCGTTGTCCATCATCCGCGGTTTAGGTCCGGAGACTGTGCGCCGGATTGTCGAGGAGCGTGCGCAACATGGACCGTATCAGAATGTCGCTGACATCATGGCCCGCTTAGGTGGGACGCTGGGACAACGGGGCCTGGAATGTCTTGCTCTGGGGGGCGCCTTAGAAGGATTGGGGCTCGTACGGCCCCGAAGGGCGCAGCAGATGAGTCTGTTCGAATCGGCCGATGAAGCAGCGGGGGAAGTTATCGAGCGGGATGACCGGGCCGCCTGGGGATTCGATTGGCCGAAGCCAGAAGGCCCCATCTATGTGCGCCTGATGGATCCCAACCAAAGCCAGAGTGTGGTTGAGGCCATCCGGCGGGTGGCGCGCACTGTGCCCGGCACGGTTCCCGTTGCCGTCATTCAGGGGCCCGATCGTGTGCGCCGCATAGATGACGTCTCGGTCGCTTTTGACGTGGCAGCCATCGAGGCGCTGAAGGCCATACCCGGTGTGCTTGCTGCCGGCCGCCAGGTCACTAACGGAGCGTCTTCTGCCAGGCGCTGAAGAGCGCATTCTCCGACTTAAACCCATAAACCTGATCCAGTGCGGCCGTAAAAGATTGTCCATTGTGCAGCGCCCCTAAGAACTGGGCGAAGGCGCGATGGCCTTTTGCCGTTTCGAGGTACTGCACCAGCGCCAGCCCTTCCCGATATGCGCGGCTTTGATTGGCGAGCGCATAGAAATTGCCATCCAACGCGCTCATGGAGTACAGGGGACCATGGAGGCTATTGGAGCGGGTAATCCACATGTATCCCGTGGTGCGCCAATCCTCATACTGCGCCACACCTTCATTGAACCAGGCGGGATAGTTGGCGTCGGCCTTGAGATTCAATAGCGCATGACCCAACTCATGCGGAGCGGGGCCATCCGTCAAGAATTGCTGCCGGGCCGCCTGACCGGTGCCCAACCAGGCTGTCGGGGACAAGATGTCAATCACGCCGTCGTAGGTATAGCCGATGTTGTTGGCATGGGCGTTTAGCCCTACCGCCGCATTCATCGCTGCCTGAGAACTGTAGAGAACTACCGTCAGGCGATGCTGGGAAGTGACCGCCAAATTTTTCTCCTCAAAGGGGAGCGCCCGGGTCAACGCGTCGAGGGTCCACTGAGCCGCCGCTTGTTGGCCAGGTGGGTAATAGAGGAGAAAATGGCGAGTGGTCATTTGGGGCCAGGACGCCAACTTCGCACGGGTGGCATGAATGTCGAAATTGCGGTTGGCCGCATAGGCAGCGCGTTCAATCGGCTGATGAAGCCACCCCAGCACCAGCGCCACCAGAGCCAATAAAGAAAAACCCCAGCGGCGCGGTCCTGTCCGCGGGGATGTCCCTGTCGATGGCATCGCCATCAGCGTCCACCTCCCCGAATCATTGTATCAGCGAGCCAGACGTTGCTGGGACACCAATGTCCGGTGTGATTGGGGATGTTTGTCAGCCCAGCGCGAGCGGCTGCGAGATGACGGCAAGAAACCCGGCCTGGGGCTTGGTCAGTCGCCTGACCGAGGCCGGCGCGCTAAAGAGGACTCAAGGCATCGCCTACATATGGCCACGACCGCGTTGGTGCGATACCCTAATGGGAAGGGAGGGGAATAACAGTTTGGATCAAGGTAGGTAAAATTGTGATGAAGCAAGAAACGCTGTCGCCCGAGCAAGACATGGTCAACGAGTTGCTGTCGATTGTCCAGATTTTCAGTGCTCGCCTGTATGGTTTGCGATCCTACAAAAAGGAGTTGAAACATGCTCTTAGCGACAAAGATCCGCATTAATGTCTCCCCCCGCGATGCAGAGACGCTGAAGTTCATGCAAGCCAAGTGCCGAGCCCTGTACATTGGCACTAGTGTCAGTTGAAGGCGGGGGCAAAGTGGTCGCTCTATGAGGCCAAGAGAACGCGGCAACAGAGTCGTCAAGTGGATCCCGCGATTAATGCCGGGTACGGTAAGTTACTGCAAAAAGTCTTCTTTCGGCTCGACGAGGCCATGCAAGCCTTCTTTCGGCGGGGGAAACGCCGCCTGGGTTCCCGCGTTACCATCCTCGGCAGAAATTGTTCACCGTGAAATATCCCGGCATGTACATCCAAGTGCAAGGTCAACAACTCATCAGGCTGAAAGAGCTATCGTGTTGGGTGATCACGATGTGCTGAGCATACGCTCAGGAATTTGAACATGTTTACACATATTTAGAAAGGCAGGTCCGCATGTCCTCGCTACAGGATTTCTTTGTGGAGCTCACCGAAAATCGGCTGCAGCAAAGTCTTGCTCGGATCAGCATCACGGATAACCGGGCGCTGGGCCTTCTCGGGTTGGTTACCGTGCTTATGGGGGGGCTCTGGGCCGTGTACCTTGCTCCCACGCTTCATCATACCGCCCTGCCGGGCACGATGGATCACGACCGGGTGATAGTGGCACTGGTGGTCTTAACGATTTCCTTATTTGCTGCAGGGTATTCCTTGCTCTTGACGGTGCAGTACGACAACCCCGACATGGCGGAATTCTATCAAAAGTATTATGCGGACAATGAGCGCGCTTATGCGGCATACTTTGCGTCCGCCATTCAGGCGATTAGCCTCAACAACGCTGTGGCCCAGCGCAAGTCCCGTCTGCTGCTGGCCTCCACCTTGTCGCTCTTTGTCAGTGTTCTCGTTATAATAATCTGAAACGGAGGTGAGATGCATGCCATCGCAAAAAAATGACGACAAGGGGACGCCGTTGCCCGCGCCGGATCCTGCTCTCGTTCACGCGGTGCATATGGGGCCAGATTTGGACCGTCTCTTGCGCCTGCGTCCTCAAGACTTGCTCAAACCTCGAAAGCCAAAACCGCGGCCATAGCACGCCGTTCCAATCCTACTATGCAAGGCATGAAGCCTTACGGTTTCTGGTTTGTTTGGCGCCGTTGCGGCTAGGGGAAGCCGGCCGCTTAGGATACCCCGCGGGTATGCGTGGGCCGGAATCGGCCCATGGGCTCATGGTAGATGGCTCACGGCCGCCACCCATCGGTGGAGGAACGCACCCGGCCTCCACCCTATCGGCGCCAGTCGATGCGCTCAGCGATAGGGCTCCGTCGCTGGACGGGAATCATTTCCGGATGACCCACGCGGAGAAAGGCGATGGGCCGTTCGTCTGGTGTCAGTCCCAGCCACTCTCCCACGGCTTCTGAGGAGACCAACGGACCGGTATTCCAGTAGCAGCCCAAGTGCTCACTCCAAGCGGCCAAGATGATGTTATAGCAGCTCATGGCCATGGAAGCGTAATCTTCCTCCCGCCTTACAGGATTTGGGTCGAGCTTTTGTATGGCCACAATCACCACCGGGGCCTCCAGAAATTCTTGGCGTGCCCGTTCGGCGCGGGCCGCGGCTCCCTCTTGGCCGCGCCGCTTGTCCAGCACCGCTTGATAGCGCAAATCGGCCAGCCTTTTGAGGCTCGAACCCGTGACCACTACAAATCGCCAGGGTTCGCTGACATGATGATTGGGAACCCAGGGCGCCACGTCCAAAATGCGTCGGATGACCTCATCGTCCACGGGTTCTGGGGTAAAGCGGCGTACCGAACGCCGATTCTTCAAGGCTTCCAATAAGTCCATGCTGTCCCTCCTGATTGTCACCTCCCTTACACTACGATACTTGCCGGATTTGGGGAAGCGGATCAGGAGACGGTGAGGATAACCGCGCCGTTATGCAGATCATGCACGGTGGCATTGGTGATGCGACAAATCCACATTGCCACCCGATCGCGCTCGACTTCGTTGGGGGCGACAAAGACGGGCGCCATACCGCCGGAGGTGACCACGTTTTTGTCACAGGTCACAATGGCAAACATCTTTGGGGTCGGGGCATCAGCCATGGGTTTCCTCCTTCTGTTGGGTTTGACGACGGTTTTTGGTGTTGGCCATGGCCGACCACTTGCCCGACTCCAGCACTGGCACCTTCTTAATGGCACGAATCAATTTCTCCATATTGTGCTCCACGGGAATGATGGTCAGGCCGGCCTGTCCGGTGCCGGCCGGCATCGCCATGCGGCAGAGGGTGGCCTGCTCGGGATAGCCCACATCCTTTTGCACACCAACCGCTGCCGCTGCTTCATGGGCGATGGCCTGGCGCTGAGCGACGTTCCAAAGGACGGCCTCACCCCGCGGACCTCTCGGGGTGAGCAACACTCCGAGGGCGTATTTCTCATATCGCTCGCGGGAATCGGCCAATCCCACCTCCATCATCATCACCGGACCGGCATAGAGCAGGGTGCCTTTCTCAAACTTCACGGGGGCGGGCTCCACGTCGACCAGTTTTCCAAGATTTGGCCCCGACATGAGCATTTCGCCCAAGAAAATGAAGACAATCCCGGCGATGATGCCGATCCACCAGGTCCATTCCGACACCAATGAGGTGGCGAGGGCGACCAGCATGGCGAGAAAGTTGCGGGCCTCGTAGGTGATCGCGATGCCTTCAATATAGCCCGCTCCACGAGGGATGAGAATTAGCTTTTCTTCGGCCTCCAGCGTCTTACGCTCGGTGGAGCGCACGTCGCGAAACTGCGTGGCTGCCAGCGTCAAGAAGGTGGCTGCGGTAAATTCCTTGCCTAACAGCGAGACGATAATGCTGGAGCCGATCAAGGCGGCAATGATGGCCAGCGCCACTTGCGAAATGTAGCCGGACGGATATCCCGGATAATGGCTTCGGCCGGACTTCAAATACAAAATGCGGGAGATGAAGCCAGCGCAAAAGCCGATAATCATGGGGTCCCAGTTGATGGGTGGCGTCGATCCTGACATGGCAACCTCCTCGTATAAAAAGAATTAGCCTACTAGCCTAAGACCAAGGTCTTGGGGCTTGCCGCGTAGCGGCAAGCGGCTGTCTGCATCTGGAATAATCTGGCTTGCCAGATCGGGTTTCGTCGACGATGCTCGAAGCACATCGGGACGATTCAAAGCTGGTGACCTCCTGCCGCTGAGACGGCTTTCTAAGTCTGTGAGTCGGCGACGCCTCTTCGTTACAGCTAACGCGCGGGATGCCGCCCCCACCGGGGAGACCCGTGGCACCGGTCTGTCGCACACCGCGGTCGGGGATGACGGCTTATCAGCGAGGTCGCAGCGAAGGCGTTGGCGCGCCGGCGAAACCCGGTTCCCGATGCATTCCCCAGCGAAGGGAGGTGAGACAGGATGGAGACCGTGTTGTACGTTGGCATTGACACGAGCCTCGGGAACCATGTGGTCTGTGCCATG
>NZ_JABBVZ010000110.1 GCF_012933365.1 Sulfobacillus harzensis
GGTCTCCAGCCGCGCTTCGGGCGGCGGACGCCTTGGCCCATTCGGTCGGGGAGAGGGAAATCCGATAGGTGAAGACGATGGTTTCGTGCGTAAAGTTCCCCCCTTTTTTTCTTTACGAACTATTGTTTCTATTATACGCTTGGTCTATGGCGAATTAAAGCGACTACCGCACTTGCAGACATTGTGTTTTCGCCTTGCACGTGCATTGGGTCTTTGTGGCAAAGTATCGGCGGTTGGTCTTCACAAAAGAGATCGTGGAAGACCTGCGGGCCATCTTTTCCAACGTGTGCCAGGACTTTGAAGCGACGCGCTGGAAGAATTCGACGGCGAGCGAGATCAGGTGCATTTGCTGATCACATACCCGCCAAAAGTCGCGATTGCTCGACTGGTGAATAGCCTCCAGGGCGTCTCATCCCGACTGATCCGTAAGAAGCACTATCCGAGCATTGAGCGGGCGCTGGGGGGCGGCAGCCTCTGGTCGCCGAGTTATTTTGCCGATCGGCGGGGGGAGCCCCTCGCTCCATCATTCGGCAATACATCGAACAACAGGACACCCCGGATTGACCCCTACTACAGGGTCAGCGCCTTATATCTCCGCCCTGAACGGCGGAGTTTTACGGCGCATCTGATAAAATGTTGCGCTCTGGTATAATCGGTTCATTATTCCAATCTACCCACTCGTTGGAAAAGCATTATTCTTCTTCACAACAACAAAGGAGTGACACAATGCAGCCCGCACCCATTTGGAAGACCGCCAAAAAGGCGGGACTAGGAGCTCTGATGGCCAGAGGCGTTGCGCTGTTGGCTGCGGGATGCGGCGCCAGTCCGACGAGCCAGGCATCCTCGTCAACAAGCAAGCCCACCCCGGGCGGCACCATTATCTTTGCCCAAGTTCCGCAGACCACCTACAACTGGTACCTTCCCATTGTCGATGCCCAGTACGACTACAACGCCGGACTATACGACGAAATCTATAAGCCCTTGCTATGGATCAACAACAATTACTCCATCAATTGGAAATCGTCGGTCGCCAAAAAAATCACCTACAACAAGAGCGGCACCGTCTATCATATCTATCTCCACAAGAAGTGGCGTTGGTCCAATGGCATGCCCGTGACCAGTCAAGACGTGCTGTTCACCTGGGATGTGATTAAGGCCGCCTCAGCCAATAATGCCCCCTCGCCGTGGCCCTATGTGGGTGCCGGAACCGGCGACATTCCGAATGGCATCCAAAGCGTGACCGCCAACGGAAACTATGAGGTCACCATCACCTTAAAGCAGCCCACCAACCAGCAATGGTTCATCTATAACGGCATTATCCAGTTGGTGCCCATGCCCCATATCTGGGATGTCAAGCCGAACATGACGGCAGAACTGAAGTACTTGGGCAATGGGGCGAGCAATCCCAAGTTTGTCTCGGTGGTGGACGGGCCCTTTAAGCTGGGCAAGGTGGTTCCCCACCAGTACTGGACGCTCTTGCCTAACAAGGAATACGCGGGACACAAGAGCATTGTCAACAAGATTATCCTGCAATATCAAGGTTCCAATGCGTCGGAGCTGGCCGCACTTAAAACCGGGGCAGCCAACATGGGCTATTTGGATGTAAGCCAATGGGGAGCGCGCAGCGAGCTAACCTCTCAGGGCGACATCATTACCCCAGAGTATTACTTTGCCTACTTCGATACCGCCTTAAATCTCTTCCCCGGATCCCCGGTGCGTTCCATTTTCAAGCACCTCTATGTCCGCCAAGCACTGCAGATGGGCATCGATACGCAAGGCATCAATCAATCGGTGTACCACGGCTTCGCCCCGCCCATGGACGGACCCTTGCCTAAAGTCCCGATGACCAAGTTCTACGACCCAGCCTTGAACAAGAACCCCTATCCTTATAACCCCAGCGCCGGCAAAAAGCTTTTGGAGGCCCATGGTTGGCGTGAGGTGAATGGCGTCATGACCCGGGGATCACAAAAAATGTCCTTTACCCTCCTGTACCCCACCGGCACCACCTCCGAGACCACCACAGCCCAAATCATGCAGCAGGACTGGGCCAAGGAAGGGATTAAAGTAACGTTGAAGCCGGTAACCTTCAACAACCTCATAAGCATTGCAAGCCCGGCCGGACAACCGAGCCAATGGGAAATGGCAACCGGCACGGGCTGGTATTATGACGGCCCCGGTTTCTATCCCTCCGGCGACGGACTCTTTAACACCGGCGCACCTTCGGGCTTTGGCTACTCAAACTCGACAGAGGACGCCTTGATCAACGCCACCCATCAGCCCTATGACACCACATCCGCCAACACGCAGGCTTTCTTTAAATACGAAGTCTTCACCGCACACCATCTCCCCGTGCTGTGGATGAACAATCCAGCAGCTTTAGTGGTGCATGCGCCCGACGTGCATAACTCGGTGAAGTACGCCGATGCCTCGCCTGGCATCCCGCAGATGCAGTATTGGTGGGTTTCCACCAGCCACTAGCCCAATGAGGTGGTTCGGTAAAGAGAAAATCCGTGCAACGAAATCTACCCGATAATCGTCAATCTTATGAAGCGGTCCTCTGCACCTGTACCCCTTCCCGCAGAGGGCCGCTTTCCCTATGTATATGTCTCATGCCATTTCTTTCAGGTGGTGGTGATTAATGCATAACCGCCTTTCGGGTTAGCCACTTTACCCCTTAGGAGGTTACACATGTCCACCACGAAAACCCGCGGTAAAACCCCCCATCGCACGCGCGCACCACGCCGGACCGTGGAAAACGCGCCGATGAGCCCTTTTCATCGCCGCATCACCACCTATTCATCCGGCGGTCCCTTTCTGGATGGCTACATTCTCGGCATTGTCGGCATTGCCATGACGCAAATGCAGCCAATGCTGCACTTGAACAGCACCTGGCAAGGCCTCATCGGCGGATCGGCCTTGGGTGGAATGTTTCTTGGCGGCGCCGTGTTTGGGTATGTCACCGACTTGGTCGGACGACGACTTATGTATACCCTTGACCTCTGGGTCATCGTTATCATGTCCATCTTGCAAATATTTGCCACCAACGCACCGGAGATTTTCGTCCTGCGCGTCATTATGGGCATTGCGATCGGGGCCGACTATCCCATCGCCACCTCGCTATTGGCCGAATTTGCCCCCAAGCGGCATCGGGGAACCATGCTGGGACTGCAGATTGTGGCTTGGTATGTGGGGGGCACCGTCGCCTATCTGGTCGGGTATCTTTTGGTGGGGCTGGGACCGGGCGCCTGGCGGTGGATGCTGGCCAGCAGCGCGGTGCCCGCTTTTGCCCTGGTCATCTTGCGCCACGGCACCCCCGAGTCGCCTCGCTGGCTCATGGCCCATCACCGCGTCGATGAGGCACGCGCAGTGATGAATCAGGTGTTCGGGCCGGAGTCGGAGCTTCCCCCAGCCAATGAGAAACCCGTATCATTCGGTCTCGTCTTTCAAGACGGATACCTCCGCCGTACGCTGTTTGTGAGCCTCTTTTGGCTCTTTCAGATTGTCCCGTTGTTCGCGCTGGGGGCGTTCGGGCCGAAAATTCTCAGCTCCTTTGGTCTCGCCAGCGGCAATGCCGCCAATCTCGGGTCCGCTGCCATCAACTTTGTCTTCTTGATAGGGTGTCTACCCGCGCTCCGCCTGGTTGAGACCGTGGGCCGCCGCCCTCTCATTATTTGGAGCTTTGTCTTCATGACCGTCGGGCTCGCCATTGTCTCTGTCATTGCCCATCCACCCCTTTGGATGGTCATGTTCGGGTTTGTGGTGTATGCTCTCGCCTCAGGCGGCCCCAACGTGCTTGACTGGATTTACCCCAACGAGCTCTATCCCACCCGCATTCGCGCCTCCGCAGTGGGGGTCGCGACCAGTGCGAGCCGCATTGGCGCCTTCGTCGGGACCTTCGTTCTGCCCTTCAGCCTGGCCGCCATCGGCATTCGCGACACCATGCTGATTGCCACCGTGATAACCATTTTCGGCCTTTTCGTATCCGTTTTGTGGGCGGAGGAAACCCGCGGCAAGACCTTGGCCGAGGCCAGTCGTCCGGAGTAACGGACACGCCGCGGGTTGACTTTTCCAGAGTCGCGTTCTAGTCTAAATTTATAGTCCAGAGTCTGAATTCATAGGCTAGGACGGAGGATGCCGAATTGGATGAAAAACCCGCGCTCCCGATTAGCGCCAAGCAATATCACTTACTTTCCAGTCCGCTGCGGCTGCGTATCTTGCACGTCCTCTCACAAACCCCGAAAACCGCCAAACAAGTGGCGGACGAACTGGGCGAGACGCGCGGCAACATCCATTACCACATAACCAAGCTCCATGAAGGCGGAATACTGGAATTGGTGGAAACGCGCCAGATTGGCTCTATCAAGGAAAAGTACTATCGGACCCGCGCAACGCGCTTCAAGCACGATCGGCCCCCAAATCCCAATCTGCTCACCCTGTCCACGTGGCTTTCGCTGACATCGGAAGAAGCGGAGGAGCTGCTCGAAGAGGTCAGTCTGGTTCTCGAAGCCTGGGAAAAACGTACCGTGCGGACCCAAGGGCCGCGACGCGACTTCCAAGTCCTCTTCCATATCAAGTCCATGGAGGATCAGCTGTGACCCGGCGGATCCACATCGCCCTTCTCTTGGCCGGGTTAGCCATTTCCTCGTTGGGGGACCAAATCTATCTCGTGGCCTTAAACGTACGGGTGCTGGATGCCAGCCATTCCAGCTTGGCTGTCTCGGGATTGTGGATGGTGCCGCCCTTAGCGGGTCTCCTGCTCGGTTCGGTGTCGGGCGGCTTGGCGGACCGCTGGGATCGCCGCCGAAGCCTCGTCGCATCAAACCTTCTGAGCACCGTGACGGTGGGTCTTATTCCCCTCATGCCGAACATCTTCCTGATCTATGCCGCCGTGTTTCTTACCTCAGCCGCGGGCACGCTCTTCATGACAGCCTTACCGCCCTATTTCAAGCTATTGGTTCCCGAATCGGCTTGGGCTCGGACCACGTCCCTGCGCGGTCTATTCACCTACGGATCCCTGGTCTTGGGGCCCGCGGTAGCGGGACTCTTGCTGCTGCATGACCAAACCGGCACCGCCATCTGGATCGATTCGGCTTCGTTCCTGGCGTCTGCGCTGGCTCTCATCTTCCTTCCGCCTCTGAACCCAGGAGGTCTTCCCGAGCCTGCCGACTGGCGGAAGGACATGGCACTCGTCGCCCGCTTTCTCCGTCAACACCGGGGCATCCTGGCCGTCATCGCAGGCTTTTCCGGCATCATCGTGTTCGGCTCGGCCGCTGATGCCCAGGAAGTGGTGTTCGCCCGCCAAGCGCTTCACCTCGGCCGGAGCGGCTACAGCCTCTTGGTTGGTGCGGCTGGCGTCGGTTACGTGGTTGGCGCCGCCCTTGCTGTTCTTTGGGGCAAGCGGCTCTCCCGCCGCCTCGCTCTTGGAGTGGGCGCGTTGCTGTCGGCGGCCTGCTACGTTCTCTACAGCCGTACGACCACATTGTCGGAGGCCGCAGCCACCCTCATCGGCCTCGGCATATTCCAGTCGATTGCCAATGCTGGCCTAAGCCTTCACCTGCAATATGCCCTGCCAACCGCCATCATGGGACGGGTAATGGGCACAGTGCAAGCCGCCCAATACGGATTGACCGTCATCGCCGTGCTGATTGGGGGCGTCACGGCCAGCAGTCTCGGAGTGCGGCCCATGATGACCTCTGCCGCCCTCGCCGCCTTATTGTCCGGTCTTTTCCTGACGTGGCAGGCTTGGCGCCCGACCGCTGGACACTTAACCCGCCAAGAGGAACCCTCGCTTTAATATGAATCCATAGCTGAGCGGCCCCCGTCAGATGCCCCGGGGTGTCCGTTTTCCATGCTCTCACCCGCCGGCCGGGAAAGACCTTATGCGCCGGATTGATGCGCATCCGGGAAAAGAAACCTAAATTTTTGGCGTGAAGGATTAGACGTGTAACCGCCGGGCTCTGTGCCACGTTGAGAAATGCAAGAGCCAACAACGCTCATACAAGAAGAAGGGGGCTGTGGACGTTGGCGGATACAACAACAAAGACCCACTGCCGATTCAAGCGGTTTCTCGCCTCGTTCTTGGGCGCGGCTGGCCTTGCGGCATTGGCTTCGGGGTGTGGCTCCACCATGAGTCCATCAGCCCCAGGGCCGGAATCCCTGGCGCCGGCTGGCCCGCCGTCGTCAGCGACATTGAAGCAGCTGCTTCCCCAAAACCGCACCATTGTCAAAACGGCAGCGCTCACCTTTAAGGGCCATGCCCCCGAAGAGCTGGTGATCACCACCGCGGCTCCCAGGAGCACGTCCAGTGTTTTGGGAAGCCTCAAAATGAGCGCTGTGACCTGGAACAGCCACAGCGAACACTGGCGTGTCGCCTGGCAGTCTCCGGCCTTGAACTTGCAAGAAATTTATATGCCGGGACACCCAGCGACGTCCGCCATCACTGCCTGGCAGGTTGAGAAGACTGCCCAGGGGGCCTTGGTGGGTCTGTTGGACGCGGCCTCCCTGGGCGCATCGACCATATGGAACGACGGCCTAATTGTGTGGATGCAGCCTCATCAAACACCCCGGGTTCTTTGGAACGGCAGTGACAACAATATGCTGGCCGACGGCGCCCTTGCCCGCACCTCCCATGGCCTGACGGTCAGCCAAGACGGCTGCAGCGGGGTGGAGGCGGTGCAACATGACGGCCACGCGACACTCAGCACGCTCTCTTGTACCGACATACTGGCGAAGTCATCGGGCCAGCGCATCCGTTTTACCGCCACCAGCAACGGCACCATTCATTCCGCGGGGTCGTCCGTCACAGTAGCGAAGGGCAGCACGGTGGTGTTTTGGCCAGCCGACAGTCATACCGCCCATTTGGTCAACGGCGGGCAATTAGAGCTCTACGGCGGAAGTTCCGGCAATGGGTGGCCACGCGGCCAGGTGCCGCTGGTCAACGCGGACAGCCTGTACCGCTGGTCCTATCACTTCACCCAGCCCGGACGGTATCTATTCGCCATTGTGCCAAACTCCACCATGGCCACGTCCGCACCCGCCACCATGACGGTCACCGTGACCGGCTGATCCGCCCACAAAGAGCCCCACGTCCGCCTGGCGGCGTGGGGACCCTTGCCTCGGGCAACCCACCCCATTGGCCACCCGCCGCATTGAAGCGCGCTTTTCATGACAGAGCATATGGTGACAGGAGAGATTGCGGCTCTCTCCGCGAGATATCGGCAAAATTCACCGTCTCCAACATCCTCCATACGTAGAGACGAAAAGAGCCGTATCCGTGCAGAAAATCCCTGAGGAGGGAACATCCCTTGGAGGTCTGGGACCATCGGGAAACAATGGAGCGATATGTTCAGCGCCAACGAGTAGAGACGGACTATGTCGAACAGCCGGCACTGGAATCCGTCCTCCCCTCCTTGGTTCACGCCCACGTCGTGGACCTTGGGGCCGGCGCGGGTGATTGGGCTCACCGGGTGTTGCAGGTCGGGGCAGCGCGGGTGACGGCTGTTGAGCCGTCTCCGGTGATGCGATCATTGAGCATCGCGGATTCCCGCATTCACTGGATTTCCGCAAGGATGGAGGAAGCATCCTTCGAGGCCAACAGTGTCGATTGTGTGTTGAGTGTGCGCAGCTTTCCCTACGTCGAATCATGCATCCCGGTCTTCGCACGCATTTTTGAGTGGCTGCGGCCGGGCGGATGCCTGGTGTTTTCGGTCGAACATCCGCTGAAGTCCGCGAACAGTTCCAGAGACTGGATTCGAGATGATGCCGGCCAGCCATTGGCATGGCCCATCGACGGATACCTCGACTGGGGACCGCGGCACGATGCGCGAAACGGGATAACCCTAACCAAATGGCACCGACCCGTCGCATACTACGTCCATGAAGTCATTCAGGCCGGATTGTCCGTCAAAGCCGTGCTTGAACCGGATGTCACCCAAGAAGGGCGGCGTCGGCGTCCAGAGATCGCAGAGGAGTTGCGCCGCCGACCGGCTGTGCTCATCGTCCGTGCCGACAAGGTGTGACCGGAGGCAGCCAGGGCCTGATGAATGACCCAACCCGCTCACCAAGCCAGCCCCACTTCAAGTTGAGCGGAGCTCATCCTTCTCCAGGGCTCAACCACGCCGTACCATTTTTTCCATTGTCTGTAACGCCTTTCGGGATTCGTCCGTAGAATGTCTCAGGCCAAAAGACCGGGAAGGGACCGACCACGCGGTTGGACGGCGACCTTGGGGTTCAATCCCCGTACCCAACTCAACCTGGCCCAAAGGGGATGACATGATGGAAATAACCCACGGACCTGTATATCGTGTTGGCGCCCAGTTCACGGAGCAACTTAACTACTCCAACCCACTCGGCCAGACGGTCATCACGGTGTGGTACAACAATTACTATTACTTCCTGCTCGACCAGCATATCGAGGTGGTGTGGAAAAAGCCGCCGCAGGTGCCGGTCAAGGAGTACCTCTTCTTCTATCCACACCACGATGATCCCAAGAAGCCGGGCGATCCCACGGGGCACTATCCTGTCCTGAGCCTCCTGCCGGGCAGCTACCACTACCAACCCGTCGTGGAGGAGGTGCTGTTCATCGTGCCGCGCGACTACGATCCCGCGAAGTTTCGGTCGGAAGACGCAATCAAGGCCAGTCGCTATCCCATTATTCCGACCCACCGCTATTTTGTACGAGCCGTGCTCTAGAAAGGAGGCAGGACGATGAGTGATGCCCTGACCTGTACCACCGTCACCTTAACCCATCCCTACACGCAAAGCGAAAACGTCAAAGCCATTCAGATGGCGCTGAAATCCCACGGTTATGACATTGGCCCCATTGACGGGATTTTCGGTCCCGTCACCGCATCGGGCGTTGAGGCCTTTAAAATGTACGAAGGGATCAAGCCGGTCAATCCAACCGTTGATTTGCCCATCTACTACAAGTTGGGGGTCCGCTGCGTCAGCACGCGGGAACTAACCGAGCAGCTGGACTACAATAATCCGCTCTTGCAAAAGTTGGAGACCGCTTGGGTGGATGGGAAGAAATATTGGGCATACGGCCCCAATATCCCATTGCCCATCGATCCGAAGCGTACCAAGGTCGCTCAGGAATATGTCATCGTGTACCACGTGAGCAGACGGCACCACTGGGCCACTTTTGTACCGCTGCAGCTCAACATTTATGACTCTATTCCGGGAGATCCAAAATACAGCCCGATCTGGCACCTCAACTGGGTGGTGGTTCCCCATAGTTACGTGCCCAACACTTTGAAGTCCGTCCATGACGTCAAAAGGTCGCCGTACAAAGTCATCCCCAGCGACGTTTACGTGAACTGACCCGTCCTCTAACAACCGGCGTGTCCGGTTCTCATCCAGCGCTTCTCCCCTTGCGGGGAAGCGCTGACTTTACTTTCCCAGTCTAGAAAAATGTGGGCAAAAACGGCTAAGTGGACATACTGTCCCTTAGGGGAAAACGATTGAGCTCCGAAAGGTTGCCCGGGGCTCGAGGCATCGCGGCGATCGCTGGAATGTCGCGAGTCCAACGCCATCTTAATTGAATGTTTACACAGTCTTAGCTGCCGCTTAACAACGCCCGTTCTGGATCTTGTTATTCTCTGGTTATACCAATATTTGTCAGGGAGGAATAGGGATGCGGTTTGCAACGAAATTCTTGGCATTGGCATTTGCTTCGGGTATCGCCTCACTGGGGCTTGGAGGCGCGTCAGCTTCCAAACCTGTGCCTCGGACTGCGACCAACCGTCCGTTTCAGCATATCTACGTCATTATGATGGAAAACACCGGGACTCCGCAGATTATCGGCAATCCCCATCTTCCGTACATCAACCACCTCATCAACACCTATGGCTACGATTCAAATTACTACGGGGTCACCCATGAGAGTCTCGCCAACTATGTGGCATTCATCACCGGCAGCAATTGGGGGACCCACAGCGACAATCCCACTCAGCAATTCAATCACACCAACCTGGTCGACCAATTGGAGGCGCATCGAATCACCTGGAAAGGCTACATGCAAAGCATGCCCTCCACGGGATACACCGGATACTGGTATCCGGACAACGAACCGACGGGAACCAGTCCCGCGACAACCCCGCCCGACGCTCTCTATGCGTTGAAGCACAACCCGTTTACACTCATGACCGACATTGTCGACAATCCGTCCCGCCTCAAGAATGTGGTGCCGTTCTCGCAGCTAAAGACCAGCCTGGATTCGAATCACGTTCCCAACTTCGTGTGGATTTCTCCCAACGTCATTAACGACATGCACGGTCAGCCGCCCGGTCCCGGAGCAACCGTCACCTATAACGACCCCACCCAGTTGTATCGGGCCGGCGATCGATTTATTCAGAACACGGTTCGGATGATTATGGCGTCCAAAAGTTGGAAGACCAGCAAGTCCGTCATCTACATTACATGGGACGAAGCCACCTACCCCAACGGTACGCCAACGGCCAGCCAACTGAAAACCTTTACAGCACCCGGTCCTGACGCACCAATCGTACCGGCGGGAACGGTCGACGGCTTTCAATGGCCTGGGGGTCCCTACGGCGGCGGCCAAGTCCCGCTGATTATCATCGACAATGCCGACCCGCATCACTTTGTCATCAACACCTGGTCCGATCATTATTCGGTGCTGCGCACCATCGAACAAAACTGGAATCTTGGGTATCTCGGCAATGCGTCCGACAGCAATCAGGTCCAGACGCTGCCCGTGCCCGGCGAGCCACGGACCACGTCGGCCCGCCAAGTGCATTGAGACCAATATTGCACGGGTAAAGAGGTTGCCCATTCAGGCAGCCTCTTTACCTCTTTACATGGCCTAGCAGCTTGTGTGAATAGTCCCGAACATCCGGCGCAAAAAGGACTTCGCGACCCGGATGGCGAAATAAAAACT
>NZ_JABBVZ010000111.1 GCF_012933365.1 Sulfobacillus harzensis
TGAGGGTCGAGTTAACGGGCTACTCTACATGCGGAGCGACGGCATCGCGGACCGACTACGCACACAAGCTGCTAGGGCAATCATAGAGGATGGGGACGACTCATGTCGAATCCAAAACCGAATCTTCTCCAAAAACTTTTCCGGAAGGAAGGCCAGGCGCTGGTCGAGTTCGCCCTCGTGGCACCGCTGCTTCTGATTCTTCTCTATGGCATCATTCAGTTCGGTCTCATTTTCTACGGATTCATTACCATCCAACAGGCTGCCAAAATCGGGGTGCGGGCCGCGAGTTTAGGCGAGTCGGCATCGGCCGTGGGACAAGCCATCGACAATCAGATTACAGGAATTGGGCTCAATCCCTCGTCCACCTCGGCCTCCACCTATGCCCCGCCGTCGCCCTTCACCTCCACCAACTATCGGCTGGTGTGGGACGGCTATGTGACGACCGTGGGGAGTACCCCAGGGATTGTGGTGCAGGTGGATTACCGTTATCCCATTGCTATTCCTTTTTTCGGAACGAAGAATATTGAAATCCACCAAAGTTACACCATGGCTCAAGAAGATCCGCCCGATATTAGTTTCTCCAATACGTCGAACTCGTCGCCAGCGACTTTCTACGGCACGTCCAATTAATTCTAGCTAAAAAAATTCCATATTTCCGCGCGGTGTGATACGACCTTTGGTACAAGGATGAATGGGAAGGGGGAAGTCCCATGCGGATTGACCTCAAAAATCGGCGGGGGCAGGCGTTGCCATTGGTCGCGCTGTTCTCCGGTGTACTTGTGGGGGCGACCGCCTTAACTGTGGACGTGGGCCGCGTCTATGTGGTCCACAATCAGGCACGCGCCGCCGTCTCCGCCGCCGCATTGGCCGCCGCCAAGGTGATAACCCAAGAGGTGAACGCTGCCATTGCTGCCGACCCTTCAACGCCCCCATCCTGGAGCAGCATTGCAACAGCCCCCGCTCAGGCCGCGGCCGATGCCGTGTATGAGGCCAACATGAAGGGATCCCTTCCGAGTTCCGGTTTGAATCAAGAACCGACGGTAATCTTCGAGCCAGTCAGCAGCATAACCCTGCAAAATTATCCCCCGGGCACGTCGCAATATAATACCTGGAGTGCATACCAGGGCATGATGGTCGTTCAGGTCGCCGCCCGCGGCGCCGTGTCGATGGATTTCGGGGTGGCAGTGGGGGTCCCCCGAGTGACGGTCTCGGCCCACGCGGCCTCCATGGTGGGCCTCGAAACCGGTGTTCCGGAATCCCTCTTGCTGCCCTTGGCGCTTCCTGCAAGTGGGGACTCGGGGGATGCATTGCCCGTCCCGAACGACATGTGGACAAGCTATGTGCAACCGGGACAATCGTATTTTCTCTATCGTGGCAATAAGAGCGGGCATGAGCCCTCATTGCCGCCCGGTGCACCTTCCGGCACCATTCCGGTGTCGTTTCTAAATCTGTTCGGTTCGGGCAATGACGGGATTCTTGCATACACCGCCGGCGGCTACGTCCAAGTCGGCAAGACCGTTGCCGTTCATGGCAAGACAGGGTCGGCGGAATGGAACACGCTAGGATCGCTGCCAGCCAACGAAACCGTGATGCTTCCGGTCGGAGATAGCGTGCACAATGGCAACGGCGATGTGGCGATTGTGGGATTTGTCACCGCCACGGTCGTCGGCTCCAACGGCAGCAATGGAACCAATGCCGGATTTGTACTCACCATTAAACAGGTTTATGCGGAAACGCCGCAAGCGGCCCTCTCGGGCATTCCCTCCACTTCGTCCGGCTATTCCCCCACCGCATCATACCGCTTAATTGCCACTCCTTAGTTGACATCCGAAGCCTTTGACAAGATTCGCAAATAGATTGCCGTGAGAATAATTTGTCGCCCGAAACAACACGACGTCGAAAAAAGGAGAACCGAGTCGGGTGCTCGAATCCGCTCTAAATCCAGAGAAAATGGAAATGGAGGGGAAGTCATTGCTGAATCCTATGGCTCTCATCAACCGCTTAATCAGCAGCCTGTACCGCGAGAAGGATGGACAGGCGTTGGTGGAATACGCTTTGATTTTGGCACTGGTAGCGGTTGTTGTAATTGTTGTGCTGCACTTCTTGGGCCACTCGGTATCGCACACTTTGAACAACGTGGGAACTTCAATCAACAACGCAACGACTACGGGCTAATTATACTAGGGTGAAGAGAGCGCACGCCGAAGTCCTGCGTGCGCTTTTCTCCCCAGTTGGGAGGAGAATTCATGGTCGCCAAAGAACGGGTGGGATCTTTTCTTCGCGTCAACCGCTGGCTCATCGTAAGCTTAGCGGCTCTGGCGGCTGCCCTGTATTTGTCGACTCAATATCTTCAGACCTTGCTGGCAAACCCTAGTGCGTCGTCAACCGCCGTGCCGGAGACTACGCTGGTGGTGGCCCGCACGGCCATACCGGCGTATTCCGTGGTGACCGCGTCGGAATTGATGACGGAGCGCCTGCCGACGGCGGATCTGCCTTCGGGCGCCCTGACCCAGATCGCTTCCGCCGTGGGCCAGTGGACTACCGAAGCCATCCAACCCGGCGTCGCCGTGGTCGCAAGTGACGTCTTTCAACCCAAATCCGCCAACATTTTAGCAGCTCGCATTCAACCCGGAGACATGGCGGTGGATTTGCCGCTGAGCGCGACCAGTGTCGTTGACGGCATGGTGGAGCCGGGAGATACCGTGAGTCTTTTTGCGACCATTAGCGAGAAAAATGGGCAACAGGCCACAGAAGACTTTCTGAACGGGATCAAAGTGTTAGCGGTCAACGGGAGTTTTACGCCAGCGGCTCAGCCGACCATCGGACAAAATTTGACTCTCATTTTAGCGTTGCCGCCCGACCAAATTGCCCAGCTGCTCTTTATGCAGCAAAAAAGCCCGATCGAGGCGGTGCTGGATGCGCCGAACGCCAAGACGGCGGTACCGAAACCATTCGATACCAGCCAATGGCAGCAGCCCACGTCCTAACACGTGAGACCTCATCTTCAACCCAAGGAGGGGATGGTATGTTGACGGTACATGTTCTGGCACTGCCCGACATGATGGGTGCGGTCTCCTTGGTGTTGGCGGACGCGCCAGATGTGGAAGTGGAGCTTCGTACCAACAATCTCCGGGAAGTCTTGGGCTATCGCTTCGCCGATTCGGACCATCTTCTTATTATTGACGACCGCCTTTTATCGGCCAATCCAGGCTTGGTTGGGAGTGTCGCCGCGTTGCCCTGCCAAAAACTATTGGTTGGCAACCTCAAAGAGGCGGATACCGCGCGTCGGGCCTTGACTCTTGAAGCCGTGAATCTGCTCGGAGATAGGGAGTTGGCGGGAGAGCTTCCCCGGCTCCTCGCCAGTCTCCAGGAGCCTCCTGAGGCCCCCCGCGATGGCCTGGTGTTAAGCGTCTACTCGGCCAAAGGCGGGGTGGGCAAATCCACGGTGGCCCTCAACCTGGCTTGGGCGCTGGCGCTCCAGTCCAGCCAGGCGGTGGCCTTGGTGGATTGCGATCCGTTGGGGGATATTGGCGCCATGATTCAGGACAAGCCCGGGGCCACGGTGGCGGATGCCGTGCGGGGCATAAGAAACGGGCTTGACCCGGAGAAGACGATTCAGTCATTGCATCGCGTCAAAGGCTTAAACCTAACGATACTGCCGGCGGCATCAACACTTGCCGAAAGTGAGCTGGTTGATGCGGAGGGATTGGACACACTCATCCGCCTGGTGCGAAGCCATCACGCCTATGTGGTGATGGATTTGCCTACGGGCCTCACCGATCTGAACCTAACGGCCATGGATCTGTCGTCTCGCATTATGGTGCTGGCTGCGCCGGAACGGGTCACGTTGGGAACAGTGTCCCGTGGGCTCGACCTCTTGTCTCAATTTTACGGTGATCGCATTGCGGTGGCCCTAAATCGCGCTGACTCTGACACCGGACTTAGCCAGGCCGAGGCCGCGGACATTTTGGGCATGGGTATTACAATGGTCCTTCCCTCGGGCGGTGCAGGACCGGTACGGGCCGCCAATCGTGGCCGTCCTCTGGTGTTGGCCGAACCAAAAAACCCGCTGGCTCGAGCCTTGCTGGGGCTGGCCACTGACTTGGTGGCGGAGCGGGAAGGGGTGCGCCGGCGCCCGCGGCGGTGGCTGGGCGCCAAAGTGGGCACGCGGTAGCTGGAAAGGGGGAGGAGGATGTCGTTACGAGAACGCATGCGCGGCGCGGCAGCGCCGGCGCCCGCGGAACCGCGCGAGGTAGCGGGCCCAACTAATAAGCTGACTCCACCCAAGCCGGCTCCGCCGGCCCCGGAATATTTGAGTCAGCGCTTCCTGGAATTGAAGTCGACGGTGCAAAATGCTTTGCTGGCCGAAATCACGGACCCGGAAGCGCTGAGCCGGCGGGAATTGATGGAGCGTATTTTGCTCATTGTGGACAGTCTTGCAGGGGTTTCGCCGATGGAAAAGGACCCCTTAGCCCATGGACTCGTCGACGAGATTTTAGGGTATGGTCCCATTCAGCCGCTTTTAGACGACGATCAAATTTCTGAAATCATGATTAATGGCTATGACAAGATTTATGTGGAGCGAAACGGCCAGCTTATCCGTACGGGAGCCTCATTTCGCGATGAGCGTCATGTGCGGGCGATTTTGGAAAAGATGCTGGCGTATTCCGGCCGGCGCGTGGATGAGTCAAGCCCCATGGTGGACGCCCGGCTGCCAGACGGTTCGCGTCTGAACGCGGTCTTGCGTCCGCTTTCCGTTAATGGCGATGCCGTGACCATCCGCAAGTTCTCCAAGGATCCCTTTGTCATGGATCAATTGGCCAGAATGGGTACTCTGTCCTCGGATATGGCGGCGTTTCTTGAAGCAGCGGTGCAGGGGAAATTGAATATTGTGGTGTCGGGCGGCACCGGATCCGGAAAGACCACGACTCTCAATGCCTTGTCCGCCTTCATCCCCGCCCACGAACGCATCATAACCATTGAGGATGCAGCCGAACTGCAATTGCAGCAAGAGCACAAGGTCACATTGGAGACGCGGCCCCCCAACATTGAAGGGCGCGGTGCCATCCCCATGCGGGACTTGGTGCGGAACGCCCTCCGCATGCGCCCTGATCGCATTATTGTCGGTGAGGTGCGTGGCGGCGAAGCGTTGGACATGCTGCAGGCGATGAATACCGGACACGAGGGCAGTCTGACCACAGTGCACGCCAACAGTCCGCGGGATTGCTTAAGTCGTATTGAGACCATGGTGTTGATGGCTGGGGTGGAGCTGCCGTTGGCGGCGATTCGGTCGCAAGTTGCCTCCGCAATCGACATTATTGTGCAGCAGGCCCGCCTTCTTGATGGCTCACGGCGGATCGTACGCATCACTGAAGTGGTGGGACTGGAGAGCAGCACCATTACCACGCAGGATCTGTTTGGCTTCGATCAGGCGGGCGTCGACGAACAAGGCCGGGTCACCGGAGAGTTCCGGGGCTACGGTATCCGGCCACGGAGCGCCGACCGTCTCCGCGCTCAAGGCATTGAGCTTCCCGGCAGTCTCTTTGCAGGAGGATATTAGCGGAATGCGGACCTTGCTAATTGTCCTGTGGCCGGTGACGCTCTTCATTCTTGTGGTAGGGATACGGGAATCGGTGGCCGCCAACGCCGTTCGCCGCCGCCTGGGAGGGTTGGAGCGGGAGCCCTTAATCCACGCGCAGCGCACGCTGGATGCCGGCACCAAGAAAGTGCCGCGGTCGCTCAAGGAACGATGGAGCATGGGACCGGCGGCCGCGGCGCTGCGTCTTCGGATTAGTGAGTATCTCTTATTCCGAGCCTTGAGCTTCATTGTGCCGTTTCTGCTGGGTCTCTTGCTGCGCGGGGTCGTGGGAGGGCTCATTCTGGGGTTAGTGGGTCTCTTGGGACTGACCTTCTATTTTCGCTTTAAGCAGCGCCGATGGCTGCAGCAGGCCGAAGAAGCTTTGCCGGAGTTTCTTCGCGGGGTCACGAGCGCTCTACGCGCCGGGTCGTCTTTGAGTCAAGCAATGGGGTTGGTGGCTCAAGAGACGCCGGGACCCTTAGGCGATGAGGTTCGGCGGATTTTAAAGCGGGAAGCGTTGGGTTTTGGAACGGCGGAAACGCTGCAAGAGATGAGCCGGCGCATTCCTTCGCGCGATTTGGGGCTCGCGGTAATGGCCATTTCCATTCAACGGGAGGTGGGCGGATCGTTGGCAGACGTCCTCGAGAATATCACCCATACCATCGTGGATCGCCAACGACTCAAATCGGAAATCCGGGTGCTGTCCGCACAGGGGCGGTATAGTGGATGGCTTTTGACGGTCTTACCCTTTGGCCTTGGGCTGTTGCTCTGGTTCACCGATCCGAGCTACATGGGATCGCTTTTGTCCACCCATATCGGCTGGGGGATGCTGGGGGGTTCGCTGGTTTCTGTGTCGATTGGCGGCGTGATTATCAACCGGCTGGTCAAAGCGCCGGAGATGTAGGCGGGGATTATGCTTAGCTTATATGAAGCGGCAATAATGGTTGCGATAGGACTCATCGCGTTAAATGCCTGGGCGCATGAGCGGCGGGCTCAACGCTGGCGCGCAATTGTTAATGAGCGGTTGTCGGGGGCGCTGCCAGACCCCGTAGAAGATTCGGATGACGAGTTGGCCGAACCCTATTGGGACCGGGTGATCCGGCCAAAAATTCAGGCTGTGGAAAGAGGCTTCGTGCGGCGTTTGGCGCCAACGCATGTGCAGCGGGACATGGAAAACAAACTGCGCTTGGCCGGCATCCGGCAATCGCCCGAAATCTACTTCTTCACCCGCATGGTTTCATCGCTCGCCGTCCTTATCATGGCGGCCATCGGAACTATGATGGCCCGCACGCTTCCGCTTAATGAACGGATTTTGGGGCCGGTGCTGCTGGCGGGAATGGTGTACGTTTATCCGGGAATCCATCTAAATACTAAGTTTCAGCAACGGTTGCAGGAAATTGACCGCAGTCTGCCGGAAGTGTTTGACCTCCTAAGCGTGAGCGTGGAAGCGGGTCTCGCTTTTGATGCCGCCTTGCGGAGAGTCGTGGCCAACGTGAGCGGGCCGATTAAGGACGAGTTGGGCCGGGTGCTCGCTGATATGCAGCTTGGCATCCCCCGGGCCGAGGCCTTGCAAGGGTTGGCTCGGCGAACCCAATCGGCTCCCTTGAAACGGTTTGCCGGGCTGGTTGCCCAATCGGATCGCACGGGCAGTAGCATTAGCACCGCCCTTAAAGTGCAGGCCAAGGATATTAAAGAGTACCGGGCAGCCAAGGCCCGTGAAAAGGCAGCCTCGATACCCATCAAGATTATTTTCCCCATGGTGCTCTTTATATTCCCAGCCATGTTTATCGTCATTCTGGGCCCTGCCGTCATCTCGGTGCTTCAGCTGATGCATGTTTAGGAGAACCATATGACATATTTAAATGTACACACGGCAGATGGAATTGAATTGGGAAGTCATGTACGCCTTACCCAAAACCCCTGGCATCGCTTTTTAGGCCTGATGGGAACACGGAACTTGGGGATGGGGCAGGGCATGTTGTTCCCACACACCAACGCGGTGCATGGATTCTTCATGCGCTACGCTATTCGCTTAGTCTATTTGACCCGCGATCAGCGCATTCTGCGGACCGCGCTGCTAAAACCGTGGCGTCTCGGACCTTGGGTGCGCGACGCCTACTACGTCTTGGAACTCCCAATATCCATTGAAGGAGAGGCTCTGAAGCCCGGTACCCGCATTTCATGGTCGCGGGCCACTCCTTAGGATAGCGCGTGCTTTCGCCAGAGGCGCCAAAGGCGGGTGCCGTCGTTGGGGAAGAGCCCCCATGGTGTGAGGTTTAAGACCCATTCTAGCCCCAGCAGCAAAAGAAACCAGTGCGCATCATGGGGACGCCAGAGACAGGCTAAGACGACGATGTAGGTTTCGGACAGCGGACCGGCAGCGAGAGTCCAGGCGATTTGTTTTAGGGAGAGCGACTTCACGGAGAGCCGGACGCCCACCATGATTCCCTTAAACTCGATGCCCAGCCATCGGCCGCCCAAGAACCGCGTCAACACCACATGGCCGGCTTCGTGCGCGGCCAACATCAAAATCGCCACCACCAATAGCGGTATGAGCATTCCTCGATCCTCCTTTGTATCCCCTCCGCGTGCCACCACTGAGCCAGGGTCATTTTACCAGCAAACGGAAAATTCAGCATCACCCGGCTTCTGCGCATCCGCGCCGGGGCTGGTAAAATAAGGGGAAACAGCAAGGGAGGGGTTTCGATGGATTATGTTCGGTTGGGAAACACCGGGCTTGAGGTATCCCGCATCTGTCTTGGTTGCATGAGCTACGGGGTGCCGGAGCGGGGCAATCACCAGTGGGTGTTGAATGAAGAGGAAAGCCGACCGTTTATCCGAAAGGCGCTTGACCTCGGGATTAATTTCTTCGACACGGCCAATGTCTATTCGGATGGAACCAGTGAGGAAATCGTGGGCCGAGCCTTAAAGGATTTCGCACATCGCGAGGAGGTGGTCATCGCCACCAAAGTGCACGGCCGCATGCGTCCAGGTCCAAACGGCGGCGGGTTGTCGAGAAAGGCAATCTTGCATGAAATCGATGCCAGCCTGAAACGGCTCGGAACCGACTATGTAGACTAGCTGGGATTATGAGACCCCAATCGAAGAGACATTGGAAGCCTTGCACGATGTGGTCAAGGCAGGCAAGGCGCGCTACATTGGTGCTTCTTCTATGCATGCTTGGCAGTTTATGAAGGCGCTGGATCTGCAAGCGCGTCATGGGTGGGCTCGGTTTGTATCCATGCAAGACTATCTAAATCTGCTGTACCGGGAGGAGGAACGGGAGATGTTGCCCCTCGCGGAGGCTGAAGGCATTGGTCTCATTCCCTGGAGTCCGTTGGCGCGTGGACGACTGACGCGGCCTTGGACAGAGGTCACCAAGCGCGCTGAAATGGATCAGTTTGGGAAGAGTCTATACGGCGTGATGGAGGCGGCCGACAAGGCGGTGGTAAGCCGTGTCGAGGAAGTTGCGCGAGAGCGGGGAGTGGCCATGGCGCAGGTGGCACTGGCTTGGGTGCTGCAACAGAAGCCGGTGACCGCACCCATCGTGGGAGCTACCAAACTTCATCATTTGGATGACGCGGTGAAGGCTTTGGACATCCAACTGACCGGCGAGGAGATTCAACGGCTGGAAGAGGCCTATGTACCGCATCCCGTGCTAGGGTTCCGCTAATCGCACAGATGAGGAGGGCGACATGACCATAGACCGGGACTGGCTTGACCGGTACCACCGTTGGTTTCGCCATGCGAAGCCTTTGTTGGAGCGGGCCGAATGGACTGAAGCTTTTAACACCTATCCCTGGCCCGAATACCTGAGTGCGCCCTGGTCTCCAATGACCAAGCCCCTCACCACGGCTCGGGTGGCGTTGGTGAGTTCCGGAGGCATCAGTCTTGAAGGACAGCGGCCTTTCGACGAGACGCGGGTGGAAGGCGACTCCGGCTTTCGGGTTATTGACCGAGACGCCTTGCCAATGGCAAAGTGGCAAATTCGCCACGGGCATTACGACCCCGCCGAAGCTTCGGCGGATTACAATGCCGTGCTGCCCTTGGATATCCTAAAACAGTTGGCCGAAGAGGGCGCTATTGGTTCAGTTGCGCCTCGCCATGTTTCGTTTCTTGGTTTTCAGACCAATGCCTGGATCGTCGCTAATGAACTCGCTCCCGAGATGGAGAAGATTTTCAAGGAAGACGACGTCGACGCGGTGATGTTGGTTCCCGTCTGACCCATTTGCCACCAGTCCGTGGGACTGGTGCAGCGTTACCTTGAAGCGCATGGATTCACGACGGTGGGTCTCTCCAACTTAAGACGCTATACGCAACGCGTGTTTCCACCTCGGACGGTCTTGGTTCCGGGACCACGCGGACGGACGGCAGGTCCGGCCCACGATCGGAGGGAGCAGCGCCGTCGGGTGACGGCGGCGTTAGAGCTCTTGGCTACCGCCAACGAACCGGGCGTAGTGCTGGATTTAACTAGCTAATTCTAGGCCACGGTTACACTGGCCAGCATCCGTGATGCTCTAATCAGGCTCCGCTACTCTTGGGGGCCTGACACGGCAGCAGCTCCAGAGGGTTGGCTAGGGATGACGTGGGTTGTTGGTCGACGTTTCCGATTCGGTTGTTGGAGAGGCGGAAGCGATATTGTTTCCGCCTTCTTCCGTAACCGGCACAACAAACTTCGTCCCAATGGTGCTAAATGAAGCACTCTATTTTGGGGCATCCCAGATGCCCGGAAGAGCGGAAATCAGCAGGACATAGCGTCCGCCCTCGGTTGACTTCTCTTCTTGATTGACCACCGTATCCCGAAGGGTGCGGAGATTATCGCGATATTGCTCTTCGCCTAAGACGCGCATCGAGATCATTCCGGTGGCGCCATTTCGCACCAAGGATTCCCATGTGGTGGCATCCATGGCCTGATACTGCTTGGCGGCGCGGACGAGCATTTGCCCCGATGCCATCAGCATGGCGCACCAAAGAGCCTGGCGATCGTCGGGGGTCAAGTTGGCCTGCGCCCGGTCAAGCCACCCTGGATCGGAGAAAGCGGCCGTCAACGACGCTTTCAGGCGGTAATACTTTTCTACAT
Source organism: Sulfobacillus harzensis (assembly GCF_012933365.1). Lineage (GTDB taxonomy): Bacteria > Bacillota > Sulfobacillia > Sulfobacillales > Sulfobacillaceae > Sulfobacillus_B > Sulfobacillus_B harzensis. The sequence continues at coordinate 10,659 of NZ_JABBVZ010000111.1, forward strand.
GGTAGGTAAAGAGGGGCCTCGGGGCTTGGCTGTGGTAGCGAGTGCCCCTTGAGCGCCCTCCTCCCCATAGAACCG
>NZ_JABBVZ010000112.1 GCF_012933365.1 Sulfobacillus harzensis
CTTCACACACTCATCGTACGGGAGGCGCTTTCATGCACACAAACTCCAAGAACTACTCCCTACAGGAATGATCTCGCGGCAGATGCTAATCGATTTGGAGGAGCAGCTTGGCCGTGTGGGCCAGGCGACGAATGTCAATGTGGTCATCATTCGCGCCAGCGGCACCGTTTTTAGCGCTGGCCACGACTTGCGCGAAATTCTCGGTCACGACGCCGGGGACGTGCGAGCGCTGTTTCAACAGTGTGCCCGCACCATGTCCGTGATTCGGCATCTCCCGCAAATTGTTATCGCCGAGGTCGCAGGCATTGCCACGGCGGCTGGTTGCCAATTGGTGGCTGCCTGCGATTTGGCAATTGCTTCGGAGACAGCGCAGTTTGCCACACCCGGGGTCAAAATCGGGTATTTCTGCGCGAGCCCCTCGGTGCAAGTGGCCCGTAATGTGCCCCGGAAGAAAGTGGCCGAGATGCTGTTTACCGGGGACTTCATCAGTGCCGCGGATGCCCAAGCATCGGGAATGGTGAACCGTGTCGTGCCCGAGGAAGCCCTCGCCGTTGCCTCCTGGCAGTTTGCCCAACAGATTGCGCGCTGGAGTCTTCCCGTTCTCGCAGCAGGGAAGGAGTTTCTGCACCAGCAGCTGGAAATGACTGAGGAAGGTGCAGCGCAGTACGGTGTTGAGTACATGACACGGCAAAGCCCGACGCCGGACGCCATGGAAGGGATGACGGCATTCTTAGAAAAGCGGGCACCGCAATGGAGTGACCGATAGCCTCGAGAACGCAGGGTAAAGGGAGTAGGAATTGGTTCGCTTGATGGATGGGGAGGGAGGATACTGGAAAGGTTTCTCAGCTTCGGGGGCAAACGGTCCGCTGAGCCCGCACCACGCAACGCCCGGGCTAGGCCCGACCTGGATCCGTCGGTCGCGGCGTGTCTGGGCTAAGAAGTTCGTCCTCGGAGCCTGTCGTGCCCCCCGACATGGATTCCGCTCGAGGGCCCACGGTACGGACGGTGCCCACTTGTGGGCGCCGCGCGTACAACGCGGATAGGCAACGCTGAATCCTTGTATCGGGGCCTCCCATCTCTGGAAGGCAGCCAGAAAATGGGCGTGGCACGAAACCCGCCACACGTCCGGGTTCTGAGGAAGCCGTGGCTTACGGGTCCGGGGCAAGCGCGAAGCCATCGACCGTAGAAACGTAGGCTAATCGCGTTTTACAATGAAGGCTGATGATTCCAAATACTGTCGCCGTACCGAATTGACGGGAATGCCACGTCCATCATGCTGTCAAGCATTGCGGGATTTTTGGTCTTGCGATTGGATGCAATCCGTCACCATGGCCCGTCACCACGACAAGTTTGCTCCATCAAAGACATCGCTATTCTTGGGGGAGGGCTGCTCGTCCCGATTCCGGACCAACCGCCTGTATCTCCCGTTAACTCTCGATCGACTAGGATTGAAAGGGGTCATCCAGCTTCCGATACAATACCCAGTGGCCGGGACGGTCGGCGTAAAGCTCGTAGAAGCCTCCGTCCTCTGTTTTGACGAGGACCCGGCGTTGATGGCGGCGAAGGTACCAGGGTGAATGAAAGTCGACCCGGCGCGCATTGGACAGTTGCTCGGCTACTACATGCCGAATACCCCGCCAGGTAAACGCCTCGATCATCCCACCATCACCCAAATGCACCGTCACAGGTTCGCTGATAAGGGTCATGACGTGTCCCTTCCTCTCCCAACACTCCATATTATTTTTAGTGTAGAAAATCGGCAGCATCTGACAAATGCCTTAGCCGGGTCTAACAATACAATACCGTTCTGACTGGTGGTCGACTCCCGCCCCGGGCGGAGACCTCCCACTGAACCAACACTCATTTCCACCCTGGAGCGTTGGTGGTAGGGACTCTGGCCTGGCGCCTCACGCAGCGCCAGTCGAAAGCCGCCGGTTCTCCGCCTCTCGGACCTGGGGCGGATGTCCGTGCGCCTTAACAAGGGCTTCCACCAGTCGATTCCCCCTATCCCGGTTGATATCAATATTAACTGGGCGGTGACCCATGAGAGCCCCGGCTACCAACCGATTGCCCAGGACGTCGCACCCGGCCGCCTGCAGGATGCCGGCAACCTCCTCTGGATCGACCGCCGGGTGCCAAAACGCCGGCAACGAGACCGATAGCTGCTGAACCGGGCCAACCCAATATGCGGGGTCCCCTAGCGTTTATCATAGGCATTCTCCTTGACCTGCCTGTAACCAAAGTAGTGGTTAATACGAGCATCGACCTACGTTCCCGGGCGGCCCAACACTCAAAAAACTTAATCACAGGGGTCAAGGACTTTCGGAGCCGGCGTGGTCGGGATTAGCGCGGAAGAAGGGAATCGACTCACTTCGGGTGGAAACTCGCCACTTCCCAGGGCGTGGGCTTTTGTGATCTAGAGGGGAGACGCGCGCGGGAGACTCGATTCGGCCCCCTGTTGAGAAGAAGCGACACGAGACTGTCTAACCCCCTATAATTAAGCCAAGGCGGGCACTACTATGGATGGAGTCCATGTCCTAAGCCAACCGGTTGATTGGGAGGAGATTGGTATGACGAACCTCTTTAGGCTATTCCGGCACCCCGAAGACTTGCGCGATTTAACGCCTGACGAGCTTCAGGAAAAGCTCATATCGAACCCGGTTGTAATTGATGTCCGTACGACCCGCGAATTCGAAGCGGGTCATATCGCGGGGGCTGTTTCAATCCCATTAGGTCAAGAGTCTAGCGCAATAACGCGTTGGCCGGCCGATGCCGATGTGGTGTTGATTTGCAAAACGGGCCATCGGAGTCAGGCGGCCGCCGCAACATTATTGAGACAGGGTTTTCGGCAAGTGTCTCACTTGAAAGGCGGAATGGATGCGTGGCGCCGAGCCAGCAAGCCGGTGGTTTAGTTTTTAGGGAATTTCTTTTGTTGGTGAATCCGTGCAATAGGCTTGAAGCTTCACCTCGATCTCACATTTACCATCGCCTTACTCCGTGGTCGGTAATGCGGTAGATGTGGTCCCCGGTATCCAGGTGGAAGAGGTGACAGCCTTGCCCGTCGTCGATAGTCACCGGTGGCAGAATGCTTCTTTGACGCCCGAGTATAACTCGACCATGCATAGGTTGAAGGCTACCAAATGCTTTCCGGGTTGATAGCTGCGTGACATCCGCCCCACGCTCTCCTTTGCCTATCGCATACCCTCTCGCGTCGCGTCAGGCGCCGTGAGCGTCCAGATGCCCAGGACACCGAAAGCCAACGAGATCGCAAATGCTCCGCGAAATCCGCAGTAAAACCATAGAGGGTATGCTGGGTCGGCATGGTTGGGATTCGGACCAAGGCCATGCATCATCCAGACGACAGAAAGCATTATGGAGGCGAAGGCGACACCAACCGCACGTCCCATATTGCGTTGCGTTGCTAAGAGGCTAGAGGCCAGCCCCGTGTCGCCCACACCGACTGAATTAAGCGCGGCCGCGTTGTTGGGAGATGAGTACAGACCTGCGCCAGCACCAACGGCCACCAGAATGGCCCACACGCTCCATAGGGGGGCGTGGCGTGGGAGCACAAGAAACAGAGCATCAGCCAGCATGAGGAAGCCCATGCCGGTACGGCCTGGCCACAACACGCCGGCGCGATTAAGCCATTTGCCTCCCAGCGGGGACACGAGAATCATGGTCAACGCTTGCGGCATCAGGCTTAAGCCGATCAAGCTCACCGGCAATCCGAGATCGTAGCGTAGATAGAAGGGGAGAAGAAATGAGGGGAACATCATTAACACCCAATAAGCCATGCCCGATATTAGGTTTCTCGAAAAGGCCCTGATGCGGAATAAGCGCAACGGGATGAGCGGATATGCCCGGGAGCTTTCCCAACGAATGAATCCGTAAACCAAGACGACATCGAGGCCTAGAAGCCCCATCCCCCAATATCGGTGCCAATTCGCCAAACCAAACTGCAACAGGGATGTCGACGTGAGAAACAATAACGCTCCGGTCCAATCCATGCGTTTTAGCGGCGCCTCCGGATCCGGTACAAAGCGGGGGAGGAAGCGCCACGACCCCCAGAGCCCCCAAATGCCAATTGGGAGATTGATCCAGAAGATGCTCCGCCATCCAAACCAGGCGGTTAACATGCCGCCCAATGGCGGACCCGCCAAGGTGCCGGCAGCGACGACGGAACCAATCAACCCCAACGCTTGACCACGTTTTTCGACTGGGAATACCAAAGCGATAATGGCCATGACATTTGCCATAATGGTGGCACCGCCTAGCGCCTGAAAGGCACGCGCCAGGACCAGGACGATAAAACTAGGGGCGAGCGCACTAAACAACGATCCGGCAACAAACGTGGCGATACCGATCAAGAATACCTCTCGGCGGCCCAACGCATCGGCGATTCGTCCGGTTACGGGAAGCAGCCCGGTGATGACGAGGAGGTAGGCGGTAATGACCCATTGCAGCGTCTCAATGGACAGTGCGAATTGATGTTGAAGAACGGGTAGCGCCACGTTCACCACACTGGAGTCAAGGTTGACCATAAAGGTTCCGGTGGTGGCGGCAGCAAAGCTAAGCCACAGTGCGCGCCCCTCAAGTATGATGGCGCGTTTGGGAGCGCGGCTCGCGGCGTTTCCAGCGGTGGAATCGCGCATTTTCCAGGTCCTTTCCTACGTTGGTCAAAACCGTCTGTTTACTCCCGTATGAACGGTGTCTTTGGGCGTTCCCGTCACCGTTAACGGAAACCATTAGAGAGAGAGGGAGGCGGCGTCCTCCCTCTCCTTCGTTGGGTTAGCGACGACTTCCGAATTCCGCCATGCGTTCTCGCACCGCATCAATGGCTTCTCGGGGCAATTCCTTCGCCCCTCCCAGCGCCTTGGCTTGAATGATGAGTTGGGCCGCTTCATCCAATGTTGCCAGCAGGCGTGCGGCACTCATGGGGTCTTCATGGAAAACCAACGCGCCATGATTAGCCATCATCACGGCCGGGAGCCCAGGATGATTTTGCACCACGTCGACGATGGCGCCGACGGACTTTTCCGAACCGCGGGGAGCCCATGGCACAACCGGAATGGGTTCAGTTACACCGAACCGCAAGAGCGGTTCATAGACCAGGGGAATGGGCTGGTGGGCGACAGCGAATACGCTCACATGGGGAGCGTGGGTATGAATGACCGCCCCCACCGTTCCGCGGTTTTGGTAGACCCGCGTGTGCATCTGAACGACTTCCTGCATGGTCGGATCCATGGCTTCGCCCTGGGTCAAATGACCATTTAAATCCAGAACGGCCAAATCATCGACGCCGAGGTTGGCAATGGACCCACCTCGGGTCATCACAATGTGTGTATCGTCAAGACGTGCGGAGAGATTGGCATGCTCTCCGCGAAACAACATACCGGACTCAGCCAATAGATGCGCTGCATTCACGATGCTTTGACGGACCAATTGTTCCTGCATGGGATTGTCCTCCTTAGAGTTAAGCTGTGCTGTCGGGTCCCGGCTAGTATGTCCCCATGGAACCGTAGCAATGGGATGTCGTTTCGTCAGTATACTGTAAATTGCAGTATTGGACAAGAATGCCCGCTTTCCCTCATATGGCGCTCAGCATAAGCGAAGCCCGGGCCTCCAATTGGAGCCCGGGCTTGGCCTTCCATGGGCGTGTCGACTCATCAACTTCGATGTGGGGCAGCACGTACCGTTTTGGGGATCCCCGAGGCCTTCGCGCTAGTTGCTCGACGAAAGGGAAATGTGGTTATATTGGGGCTCTCCTGTCACGGTGTTCATCCATTGTGTCGCTCCATGCACATTGGGAGCGTACACGTTAATGCCTGCGGGATTGGGGAGCCACAACATCGGCAACTGTTGCGCGGTATACGCCTCGTACTTGTCGAACGCTTTCATGAACTGCGCCTGACTCGCGTATGGCGTGTGGGTGGCGGCGATTAACGCGTCTTCTTTTTTGTTCGCATACCCGGTGCCAGATGGGGCTGTGGAACTAAACAATTGACCCCCGGTCGGAAGCCAACCGGGACCGTCGTAAAACCAACCAGTACCGACGCCAATTTGCCAGGCATTGCTGGTCTTGTCGGAGGTCATGGTGAGGAATTGGTTAAAGTTGACCCCCTTTAGTGTGGTCTTCACACCGATGGCATTCCAGTCCTGTTGCATCAACTGGACCTGCTCTTGGGCGGTCTGGGACCCAGTAACCCATAGCAGAGTATAGTTCATTTGTTGACCCTGGGCATTCGTCATCACGCCATTCTTAAGATGCCAGCCATGGGCTTCCAGCAATTTTTTGGCTGCCGCGGGGTCATAAGGAATTTTAGGTTCGGCACTGGCGTCATAAAACTTGGTCTTGGGCGTGGCTGGAATCGGCCCGTACTGGGGAACGCCATAACCCTTGTAGATGTCTTTGACAATGGCTTTTTGGTCTGTCGCCATTTCCAGAGCCTTTCGTACATAGAGGTTGTCAAAGGTTGACGCATACTGCGTATTTGGCCACATGTTGAGTTCCGTCCAAAAGACCGCCAGCGAGTAGGCTGGCACAACTTTGAACCCTTGGGACGTCAACTCGCCCTTGGACCCCAATTGGGATGGGTCAAGGTATCCCAAGTCGATTTGATGAGTTTTCAGGGCGGAAAACTCGGCTGTCGACGAGGACTCATAGACGAACTCAAGCTTGCTAACCCGCGATTTATACCCGCCATACTCGGGATTGGGCTTCAAGATCCAGTTTTGGTTGGGTGTGGCGCTGACCAGTTCATAGGGCCCGTCGCTGGCGAACTGGGCGGCTTTAGGGGTTGTAGCGATTGAGCCGAGATACTTGATTTCTTGGGTCCAGTCTGCGCTGGTGGCGTTGGGGCCCTTAGCATATTTGTTAAGTTCCGCTGCGGGCATCGGAATGAGTTAGATTAAGCCATTATAGATAAACCACTGTTGGTTAGCGGGCTGTTTCAGCGTAAAAGTAACCTCGTGGGAATTGTTCGCCACAACGCTGGCAATACCATCGGGGATGTCGCCGGTTCCGGCACCGACATACGGCCAAGGGCTAGGGGCGTTCGCGGCAGACGCCGCCTTCATCGCATTCCAACTGAAGAGAAGGTCCTGTGCGGTCACCGGTTGGCCGTTTGACCACTTCCACTTCTTTCCGATGAAGACGTGATACACAGTGCCGGCATTATTGTACGTAATCTTCGAAGCGACCGATGACTTCCACACGATTTGATACTGGTCGTTGAGATGATCAACGGTTGGAAGATTTGGTTCTGCAGCACCGCGTTGGCGACGGAGTCGGCCCCCGCATTGGTAAGGGGCAAATACCAGTCGATGTTGGTCTGCGGCGTCTCTGCTACGGTCAGAGTTCCGCCCGTTTGGGTTCCGCCGGTGTTCCCTGTGTGACCCTGAGCCACGGAAGTGGAACCGCAACCGGCCGCTAATGTGGCGATGCCCACGGCCAGAGCCGCTGACGCCAACGTTAATGAACGCGCTTTCATCGAATTCCTCCTTAAAGTATCAGCCGGCACGGGGCCTGTAATTTCTGGCCGTTTGGATGGCTTGTTGAACCCTCTCGCTATGGTGATTGGCAGGGATACGACTCGTCCAGTATCAGTGGCCGAAACGCAGCGCCGATAAAGTCCTACGAAAATTGCGTCTTTTCGACCTAGGAAAAAGCCAATGATTATGGGTTTCCGTTGGGAGTTGAGGGTTTTTCGCAGAACAGTAGACCGATAATTCGACATATTGCGGGCGAGTTCCTGCATGCTTGGCCCTCTTTCTTGGAATCGGTCGTTGAGGGAGTGGGTTGCAGGCGTCATCTATACCAAGTGACATCCAATGCGCATGCCATAAGTCATGAGTGAGTGCATGTGCTGACAGCGCTGGTCGTCCACCTGCCGATTTGAATAAGGCCGTGACCCCGAACTAAGCTGATTGCGCAGATGTCGGGGCGTGGCAGCACATAGTTGGCTGTTGGGCAAAATGGCCAAGCTACCAATGAGTAGGGCACGAATGGATTTGGCCAGAGTTGCAAGTGAGCGGTCCCCGCTCACTTAGAGCGCGGGACCGCTCGCAGTATATCCAGCGCGAATCAGCCCAAGACGAACGCTAGCTGCCGCCGGTTGATGGGCTGGCCGACGGCGTAGTGCTCGTCGTGGGAGACGGGCTGGTTGAGGGCGATGGGTTTGTCGTGCTAGTCGAGGTGCTTAGTTGAGACGTCAAGCTCTGCACCTGTGCTGTTGCAGCCTTCAACGCGGCCAACTCAGCTTGAAATTTGGCCACCACTGCCATGAGCCCTGGAGGAGTAAACCCAGGCGCCGATGGCGAGGGCGTCGTGACCGTTGTGCTTGGGCTGGTGGTCGTGCCGGTGCTCCCAGTGGTGGTGGAGGGCGCGGCGTTGGCCGCCATTTCCATCTTCACCGTTTGAGCCAGAGTCGTATTAATGGTGCGCAGTTGGCTCGGTGCAGTTGCCGCCGTACTGCTTTGTCCACTCGTCAAGATAGTTGACAAGGCATGAAGGTACGTTTGCACGGCGGATACATATTGCATGCGAGCGGCCTGTATTTCCGATCTTAATGTATGGATTTCCGCCACCGCGGTTTTAACGCCCGACGGCTGTCCAGAGGCATGCTTTGAGCTTTGGGTCGTTCCGACCGAGGGAGAGGTGCTCACGCTGGTACTGACCGTCGTGTGGGACGAATTGCTTTGGTTCGTAGGCGACTGCCCATTCACGGCAGACTGTGCCGAACGAGCGGCCTGGCTTGGCAATACAGCATGTTGTGCGGCTTGACTATGGCTCCCTGGACCATGGCCATGCAGCGGCCATGGTGGGCACACTCGCCAGAATTACCATGGCACTGGCTAGTGGTGCAACGAATTTACGGGTCAAATGCATACACCTCCGGTATTTACGGCTGCTGCAAGCAGTTCAGCAACCGGGTCAATTGGTTTAATTCTGATGCTAACGCGTGGGCCTGAGATGAAGTCATATGCGTGGTATTGACTGGGATGGCGACCGTCTTTCCGCGCGTCGCCTCTGGAATCGTGACAACCACCGACGCGGGGCGGCGAGTGTTTCCGGCAGCCGTCGAAGGCGATAGAGCCGTGGTCGGCGCAGGTGATGCAGCTGCAATCGGGGCGTGCTGCGACCCTGACGGGGAAGCTGCTGCGGGAGCGGACTTCGAACCACACCCAGCTGCTACCCAACCAACGGAGAAAATGGTGATTCCGGGTAATCCTGCCCAACGCATACAGGTCGCCCCTTTGGCTTATCCTCTGAATTCCCATTCGACACGAGTCGCCAGGTACCTTGACCGCCACGCCGGTTTTTGTCGCGAGACGTCATTCTATTCGCGATACCAAACCGCTATAGGGGCGCATAAGAAAATTTTTCCTAACATTCGAATGTCCCCCTATTGGACTATAAATCGTCACCCAGGTGAGACGGTCCGTTGGAGGAACCGCTTCTTCGCAGTCGCTGATCTAGAACGCCTATCATTGCGGCTCATTCCTGGCCTTCGTGGGGCAATCGTGTCCAGCGTCAAGAACCCATCCTTGGGTTTGTGGGTTGCAACCAATTCCGTGTGGTCAGGATATGGAAGCCCGCATAATGATGCACGAAGATACCGTATGGGGTATAGTGGGGATCGGGAGGGAGATGTATGGGGGATACATTAAATCTAATGCTGCTTTCGGGTGACTACGCCAAAATCCACGCAGCCGCCATGGTGACGCTGGTGGCGAGCAGCCTGGGACAGCCGGTTAATGTCTTCGTGTCGATGGAGGCGCTGCCGGCCTTCCATCAGGACGCCAGCGAACGGGAGGCCGTCGTCAAAGGGCCGATTGGGCAAATGATCGCCGAGACCGCCTCACCCGACTATGTGGGGCTTTTTCGCGAGGCCAAGGAAATGGGCGACGTCCATTTGTATGCCTGCAGCTTGGTGGCCGATATGAAGCATTGGGAACTTTCTCAACTCGTGCCCATTTTCGATGACATGATGGGCATCGCCGGATTCTTAGGCCAGGTTAGCGGCGGCACATCACTAACGTTCTAAGGGGGATGCAACATGGAGGCCGATGCCAAAGTAATTGATGCGCGCGGGTCGTTTTGCCCGGGTCCGTTAATGGAATTAATCAAGGGAATAAGGCAGGAGCCTGTCGGCACGGTGTTAGAAGTCTGGTCCTCCGATCGAGGGTCCGCCAAGGATATTCCTCAATGGGTTGCGCGTGCGGGCCATGAGGTGGTGGGCAACGTGGAGGAGGACGGCATCTTTAAAGTCCAGGTTAAAAAGGTGAAGTAGAGACCCTATTGGCCTCGGGAACGGCTCGAGGCTACTGAATATGAAGGAGGAACGCCGATGACGCGCGTAGTGTTGTTAGGGGGCGGCGTAGGGGGCAGCATGGTGTCCAACCAGTTGGCCCGCGAACTGAAGTCGGAGATTGTGCGGGGCGAGGTTGAGATTACCGTCATCAACGCCAGTGAGGTCCATGTG
>NZ_JABBVZ010000113.1 GCF_012933365.1 Sulfobacillus harzensis
CCCCAGGAATTGGCGCGGTTGGCCGACGACCCCGATGCCGCCGTCCGAGCGGAGGTGGCCGACAACCCGGCCACCCCGCCGGATGCCCTGGCGGCGCTCGCCGGCGATCCATTTTACATTGTCCGGGCGGCGGTGGCGCACAATCCAGCTACTCCCCCGGCCACGCGGGCCGTGCTGGCCGATGATGGGGAGTGGCTGGTCCGCACGCTGGCGCAGCATCCAACCGCTTCAACGGCGGAGATCCTGGCGATGGCCCAGCAGCGCGGCGATTAACCCCCCCCGTTTCAAAGCCCCTGCCCCTCGTGGGTGGGGGCCTTTTTATAGGTGAAAGGAAGGAGGTAATTATCGTGAATCAGGTCACTGTTCCCCGCAAAGGAGGACGCCCCGCCGGGGCTAAGCGCACCGAGAGTCTGAGCATGCAGTTAACCCCCGTGGAGGCCCGCATTTTACGCAGGGCGGCGGAGCTTGAAAGCCTCGGCCCGTCGTTGATCGCGCGGGCTGGCGCGCTGCAACGCGCGCGCCAAATATTAGCCGAAGCCGGAGAGAACGCTTAGGAAGGAGGCTGATTTATGACATTAAGGATTGCGGTTGACGCCGGGCATGGATACACCAAAGCGCTCGGCGAATCCGGGGAGCGCGTGCTGTTCCCCAGCCTGATTGCCCCGGCGCCTGCCAGCGTGGATCTTGGGGAGTATGCCCAGGTCGATACCGTGTGGATCGATGGCCAACCCTACGTGATCGGGGAGCCCGCACGTAGCTACGCCACCCCGCTCTGGAGTCGCGACAAGGCGACTGACGAAGACACGCTCCGGCTGATTCTGGTGGCGGCGGCAGAACTGGGAGCGGTCGGGCCGGTTGCGCTGGCTACTGGCCTGCCGCTCTCGTGGTTTGGTTCGCAGCGCCGCGCCTTTCGCGAGGCCCTGACTGGGTTTGGGGGCGTGGTGCAACGGGCCGGGCAACCCCCGCAAAGGGTCTGGTTCGAGTCGGTCATGGTCCTGCCTCAGGGAGTGGCTGCCGCCGGATCGTTGTTGGCGGCTCCGACTATGGAATCCGGCGCGTACCTCGTCGTCGATGTCGGGTACCGCACCACCGATTACATCGTGGTGGAGAAATCCGCCGATGGTGGACTGGATTACGAGCCGAGTGCCGCTGGATCGTTGGAACTGGGGATGCACACCGTGAGCCAAGCCGTGGCGGATGAGATCAGTTCGACGCATCAGGTGGACTATACGCCCGCCGAAGTCGAAGGCCGCACCCATGTCGTGGTGCGGGGCCAGAAACTCGATGTCACGCAACGCGCTCACGAGGCCCGTGAGGCCGTGGGGCGGCAGATTGCAAAGGTCCTGGCCGAGCGGCTGGGGCCGCAGGCCGACAAGTTGCTGGGCATCGTCGCCGTGGGTGGGGGATCGGATATCCTGCCCACCGCTATCCCCGGCACGATTGTGCCGCCCGACCCCCAATGGGCCAATGCGCAGGGGTATTTGCTGGCGTTGCGTTAGGGCCCACACCAAACGCAGCCCCCGTGCGGGGTTTAGGGCAATTTACCCCGCTTTGTAGGTCGTCCGGCGACCCTTCGACCGACAACCCAGCCGGGCATAGGTCGTCCGACGACCCACAATGTCATCAAAAACACCGGAAACCATTGCGAGACAAGGGGTTGAGTTAGGTCGTGCAAAGTGTGCGGATTTATTTCGATGATGAGGATGCCGCGTTAGTGTCCGCTATCGCGGCCATGCCGAAAGGCGAGCGGAGTACGCGCCTCAAGGCATTGATCGGCTTGGCTCTCTCTGGTACAGGCGGCTTACTCGTGCGCATCGAGGCCCTTGAGCGCCGGATGGATGCGCTAGGCCAGCAGAGTCCACCGCCCGCCGAGGCAACACCGCGTCCGGCACCGACCGTGGACGCGCAAAAAGCGGCGATTGGGCTCTTTAAGAAATTTGGGGCGTTGGATGAGGATTCGTAGCTCTTCAATGCCGATCGACAGTCCCCCTCTTCCGGCTCGGGAAAAGCGTCCGAGCCTCCCTCTCCCCCCAAAGGCGCGGGGGAGAAAAGATACACAGGATAAGGGGAACATGCCCCCACACGCGCGGCAGTGCCGCGCGGAAACCCTTTAAGTAGAGCCGGTTTGCAAGGTGGGGTCGAGTCCCTGCCTGTGGGGCATCGAGGCAGTTTTCCAACCCAAAATAGGGACTGGCCCGAGTGAGGAACCGCACAACGACGCCATTTGTTCGAGCCCCTATCCGAGTCCCAAAGTCCCTATTTCATCGAAAGGAGTTGGTAATGGTGGGAGAAAATACTACAGTCGAAAAAGACGGTGTACAAATCAAAGTCTGGATTCCCGGCGAGTTTTATGACCTGCTGAAAGCCCAAGCCGCGCGGCACCAAACGTCGGTCGCGGCGGAGGCCCGGCGGCTCATGCAAGCCGGTCTCGCTCCGCTTGGCACGTTGGATGAGTTGAAATCCGATCTCACTAACCTCAGCCAATTTGCTCGCCTGCACTTGGAACCCCTCGCCTTTATCGCGGCCATGGATGCCGCCTATAGCCGAGAGGGCTGGCGCGTTCAATTTTACGGGTCTCGGCCTAGCGATGCACCTGAGATTGATCATAGACTGGGCCTTACAGCGACAAAACGCATTCAACGTAAACTTCGGGGTCTCGGGGTTGAGGACGGTGATGGCGATGAAAACAACGGAGCTTAAAATCCGCGTGCCCACAGAGATGGCTGAAGCAGTGCGCACCGTGAGTGGCGCACGGAACCAGAGCATGAACGAGTACGTGAAACGGGCGATTCGCACCCAACTCATCGCAGACGCCACGAACATCGAAGCGGGCAACCTGCTAGCCCTGATCGGACAAGCCACCACCCCGCTAACCCAGGCCGCCAACTTTGCGGCGATCCACGCGGCAGCGACCATGGCGTTTTTGCGGGAATGGGCCCGGGATAGATATATCACAGCAGAGATGCCTGCGGACCTGGCGCAAGAAAAGGCGGAGCTGTTGGCCGACGCGGCGTTAGACCAAGCCTTGACCGCATTCGAAGACCCCCGCGTTCGGTCCCAGTTCGGGTGGATCGAGCGGGCGATACCCGACGACGCATAACAAGGAGGCGACACTATGCCCCGGCAACCATTCGTCATGCGCCTTCACTATTACTTACCCAAAGGGGAGGGGTTGAACGGCCTGCAATCCGGCGCGCACCACATCGAATATATGGGAAGCGCCGAAAAACACGAACTCTTACTAGGGGGTGAGCCTGCTGCCGACCGCACCACCCTGGAATCGGCGGCCATTCACGCCAAGTACGCTGGGGAGCGCGAAGGATCGATGGGCTATTTTGGCAATGCCGCCGACGATCCGAAGGCCGCCCAAAAGAGCATCCTCGCAGCCCAAGGACCCGTCTGGCGGGTGATTGCCAGTGTGGGGGAACAAGATGCCTTTGCGATGGGCGGCAGCCTCACGACGAAAGATGGGTGGGAACGCGCATCACCCCCTGTGGTACAAAAGATGATTGACCAACTCGGCTTGGACCCTGCCAAAGTGCAGTGGATTGCGGCGGCACACCGGCACCAAACGCACGAAAACAACCCCCACATCCACTTGTTGGTATGGGAGGAAGGAAAGCCCAGCCGCAAGACGGCCAAGTGGTCGGATGCTGAACGCCGGGCGATTCGGAAGGCGTGGATCTCGGAACTCTACAAGCCGGAACGCGAGCAACTGGGCAAAGAGAAATCGGCGGCCCGGACGGAGGCCCGGAGTGCGGTGATTGACTTGGTGGCCCGACGCAACGAACAGCAAGGATTTCACCGGGAGCTGACCGAACGGTTGGCAACGCTCGGCCAACATCTCCCCGGCCATGGGCGGTTGGCGTATGCCTACATGCCACCGGAGGTGAAAGCGGCGACGGAAGAAGTCATCCGTTGGCTGTGGAAGACCGACCACGGGCTGAAAGCCCAGCACGAAAAATATGTGAAATCGGCCCGAGAGCTCGGGATGGCCTATTGGCACCGCGATCCCGACAAAACCGAGAACAGTCCCGGACGCCAAGAAGCCCTCGACCGCATTCGGAGCAACGCCGAAGCGGACCTCATCAAGCGGCTCGCCGCGCCGGTACTGAAAGCGGCCCGAGACGCGGCACGCGGCCCCGCGATGGGAAAGCGTCCCCCCGTCGCGTCCGGCCAACGGCTGGTCGGCGCACTGCACCAAATCATGCACCGAGCCGAGCGTGATGCCCGGATGACCGCCTATTGGCTGGCGGAAGCCCAATGGCGGGCGAAGAAAGCGGAAGCGGACATCGCCCGGAATACCGGCCAAGAAATTGCCCAGTAACCCCGACCCTCACCGGTCGGGGTTTATTTATATGAGGAGGTGAACGTACATGAACGACCGCACCGGCAAAGCCCTGGTGGGCGGCCTCTTCGGGGCCATCCCCGGCTGGGTCATCGGGATGGAACTGGCCGATGTCGCGGCTGGCGTGGTTGAGCCCATCGCGAAAAACCTCAAGGCTGCAAAGGCGGCCAACAAGACGGGGTTTGCCCACGCGCACATCGGCTCGATCTGGCATCACTGGAAGGCGGAACACGGCTATCTGCCGACGCACTGGGCTAGCGTGTTCGCCCACCCTCATCTTGTGATAGGAGTCTTGGGGATGGGGGTCGTCACGGGCGGCTTTATCGCCTACCAGTCGGCCAAAGCCTCCGGCCTCAGCACCTGGGGCGGCCCACGAGCGGCGGGCAAGGGCCAATATGGCACCGCCCACTGGCGGCACCCGCGCTCACTCCGAGAGAGCTACAGCCGGTGGCAAGCGCCGATGACCAAAGAGAAAAAGGCCGTGACACTCAAGACCGTCAAGGCCATTCGCGCCGAGGCCCAAGCGATCCACGACAAATGGGTCCAGAACGGAAAAAAAGGCCCTGAGCCCGACCTGCCGAAAGTCGGGCTCTTGGTTGGCCTCGACACCGCGAAGGACCCGCTTAGCGGCTGGATTCTTGAGCGTGACGAACACGCGCTGGTTCTCGGGTCCACCCGTTCCGGCAAGACCCGGCGGTTGATTATCCCAACCGTCGGCATTATCGGGTCTACCGCCCAAGAATCGCTAGTCTTAACCGACCCCAAAGGCGAGTTGTACGACCATTGTGCCGAATGGCTGGAAAGTCGAGGCTACGATATTGTGCGGGTGGACCTCATTCGACCAAGGCCCGGCGGCACCCACCGCTTTAACCCGATTGCCAGCGTGTGGCACGCGCTCCATGATTCACAAGTACCCGATTACGCGCTAGCGGCCAAGATTTCGCGGTCGGTTGCCCACATCATCACCTTCGGTCAAGGCAACCTTGCCTCGACCGAGCCGATTTGGGTTAACGGGCAAATCAGTCTCACGTCGGCCATGATCCTCGCCGTGGCCGAGCGAGCGGAAACGGTGACTGAGTGCCACCTGGCGAGTGCCTACCGCCTCATGATCGAGGCGGGCAGCGACGAGGGGAAAACGCTCGACGTGTTTTTCAGCACCTTCGACGCCGGCCACCCGGCCCGATTGGCCTATAGCACCTACCAACTCGCGCAGGGGAAAACGCGGGCGAGCATCATCACCGGGGCGGCGGCGGGCTTGCAATTGTGGGGCGACCCCGAGGTGGCGTGGGTCATGAGCGCACAAGACCACGATATGGCGGGCATTGGGGCGGGCGAGCGGCCAACGGCAACCTTCCTCGTCATTCCTCATGACGATGCCAGCCGGTACATGGCGGCGGCATTGTACGTCAACATGCTCTTCCGAACCCTCACTGATGTCGCCCGCGACCATTCGGGTCGGCTACCACGTCGGGTCAATTTCCTCTTGGATGAATTTGGCAACCTGCCGTCGTTCCCCGATTTCGACCAATTCGTGACGGTCAGCGCCGGCATGGGCATTCGGCTGGTGTTGGCTTTGCAGAATATCGAACAACTCAGAAAACATTACGAATCCACCGAGCGCACAATCAGAGGCAATTTGGGCACGTGGCTCTTCTTGCGCACCTCGGATCTCCAAACCGCGAAGGAATTGTCCGAGATGATTGGCCGCTACACGCTCAATTCGGAATCGGCCCAAATGCCCGTGGTGAAATGGAACACCATTGACACCGGCGTGGCCCACACCTCGCAGGGCCTCAGCCTCACCGGGCGGGAGTTGGTCACAGCGGACGAGCTCATGCGCTGGCCGAAAGACCAAGTGCTCTGTTGGCAGGCGGGTTATCCCCCGGCTCAGTTTCCGCTCCCGGATTTGTCGCAGTGGCAAATCTTCCCGGACTTACAGGAACGGGCCCCGTGGCAGACCCCCCGTACCCCCATCCCAGAGGTGCCCATTTTCACGACGCCCACCGACTTGGTGGTCGAATCAACGGCGAAGAAGAAGTCGTCTCCGGCCCGTGGCGTGGCCGAGCCGGTGAAAGGGGGTGACCACGTGGATATCCCGGTCAGTGAACTCGGCAACTGGGGCGACCTGTTCTTAGGGCAACGCGCCCCGCTCGACCCGGACGACGTGCCGGGGGAGGCATGGGATGAGGACGCCGTGCCGGTGTAAAGCCTGGCCCCTTTTGTGATAGAGAGGAGGACGCAATGAACGCAACCGAAGCCCAAGCCGTGGTACAGAGCGGCATTCAGCAGATGTTGGAAGACCCCGACCAGTGGCGCCAGTGGGCGACCACGCTGAGCCGCTTTCATCACTATTCTCCCGGCAACGTACTGCTCATTATGTCGCAAATGCCCGACGCGACGCGCGTCGCGGGCTATCACGCGTGGCAGGATTTGGGCCGTCACGTGCAACGGGGCGAGCATGGCATTACGATATTAGCTCCCGTGATGCGCCGCCGCGAGGAAGAGGCCGCGACCGCCGAACCCGCAAAACCCGCACCACCGGCCCTCGTGGGATTCCGTGCGGCGACCGTGTTCGATGTCAGCCAAACCCAAGGGCGCGATCTCGCTATCCCCCAGCCCAAATTGCTCGACGGGGCCGCGTTGGTTGAACTGATCGGCAGTCTGAGCGCGACGGTCGGGGTCCCCGTGTTGATGGCCGAGTCCAACACCATGGGTGGGGCGAACGGGGTGTGGCGGCCCAGTGAAGGCACGATTACGGTCGCGCGTGATAGGAGCCCGGACCAGCAAGTGAAAACGCTCCTGCACGAATGGGCGCATGCCGTGGGAGTCCCCGATGTCGCCGCCGCGATGGACCGACACCGAGGCGCGGAGGAAATCACCGCCGAAACCACCGCCTACGTGTTGGCACAGCGGTTGGGGATGGATACCCGCCAGTACAGCATCCCCTATGTCGGCCACTGGGCCGCAGGCGATCCGGCCAAAGTGCTGGCCCTCACCCAAGCGGTCAGCCAGCGCGTGCAGACGATGAGCACCACGCTGGAGCAAGCCGCGCAACGCGATCCGGTCATCGCCCGGGCCCTGGGAATGCCGGAGCCGCAACAGGCCGAGCAGGAACAGGAAGACGATCTGGAATTGGAGGCATAGTCCGTCTCACCCGCCCCGCCCTCTTCGGAGGCGGGGCTTTCTGTATTTATGAGGGGCCGCACGCTTGGGCCTACTTTTTCGAGGAGGGAACAGATATGTTCGATATCGGTCATATGCATTTGCTAGCGAGCACTACAAACTTGGGCGCGACCAAGGCGGGTCAAACGATCAAGTCGCTCGTTACGAATACCGGCGGGTGGGTTGCCGGGCTGGGCATTCCGGCGGGTGGCTTGATGATCGGTTACCACGCGATCATGCGCAACCTCAGTGGCGGCGAGGCGGCCACTGATGCGCATCATTTGCAGGCCATGAAAAAAGTGCTGGTTGGCACGGCCATTGTCGCGGGCGCGGGCGGTTTGGCGCACTTCGCGGGCGGGCTATTTTAAGCGATCGGCACGGGGCCGTTCGTCCCCGAAAGGGGGCGGCGGTCCCGCGACCGCTTTAGAGGAAGGGGGAATAACCGTGGGAAATCTGGTGCTAGACGCTGTGCAAAAACTGTTGTTCAATGTCATCCAAGGGGCGTTGTCTTGGATCGGGGCGATTGCGGGAGCGCTCGGGAAACTGGGGACGCTCCAACTGGCCCTCCCGTGGATTCAGCCCGTGAAAGCCGACATCCTGGCGGTGACCTGGACCATCCTCGGGCTCTACATCGCCTATAAAGCCATCCACCACTATATCCTGTGGAACGAAGGCACGGCGGATCCGGATGGGTCGGTGTTGGCCAAAAGTATTCTGCGGACCGTCCTCTATGTCGCCCTATCCGGGACGATTGCCACCCTGGTCTACGAGTTCGGCTTGAATTTCGCGGTGATGCTCATTGCCGCCCCCATGGCGTCGTCCGTCCAGACCCTGCACGGGACGGTGGCCGCGATCAGCGGGGTCAGTTCGGATATCGGCATCGTCATCGCGGGCATCCTCTTCGCACTCATCGCCTTTGTGGCCTTGGTGATCATGCTCTTCCAGTTCGCTGTCCGGGCGGCGGAGATCGTCGTGTACGTCCTCGCGGCACCGTTGGTCAGCCTCGGACAGATGAACGCGGATGGGGGCACGTGGGGGCACTGGTGGACCAATCTGGTCATCCTAGCCATGACGCCGGTGGCCCAGTTCCTCGCCCTCAAAGGCTTTGCCTCGGCGACCGAGGTGATGGCGTTGGGGCACGGATTCGGCTTGGGCGGGGCGATGGCCCGGTTGGGCATCACGCTGCTCTTGCAAATCGGCTGGCTGGTCGTTGGCATTCGCGGCGCGCACCTGCTCAAGCAGTGGTCCTACTCCACGGGTATCGGCGGCGGGTTTGTCGGCATCGTGGGCCATATTGGACGCACCACAATCACGAACCGGATGACGGCGAGTACGAAAAGTAGCTCGGGTGGCGGGGGATCGGAATCTTAAGGGAGGGACGACTATGGATGATGTCGTGTACGTCAACTGGGACCCCTATGATGCGACGCGCCGGTACTGTCGCTGCCCCAACTGCGGCTACAGCTGGCCGCACATGGAAACGGGCAATCTCGCCCGCGACAAGCGATGGGCGGGCGAACACTACGGTGTCCCGACGCAGTGTGGCAACTGCGGGCTGTGGTCCAAGCCGACGACAACCAAGCGGCAATGGCGGCGGGGTCAGCAGCGCCAACTCTGTCCCGAGCCCCCACGCGACTTGCGCCAGGTTGTGCTAGAAGAAGAGGAGGAACGCTAATGGCTCGGTATCTCATTCCCAAGCCGATCCAGCGGCAATACGAGCTCTTTCCCGGCTGGGGGTTCACGCAGGTCACCGTCGTGGCGGTGGGGCTGGTCACCGGGGTGTTGTTCTTCGCCATGTTGACCGTCTTCCACCTCAGCATCCCCATCCGACTCATCGCGTTCGTGCTGCCACTCGGAATCGGGGGTTTCTTGGCCTTCCCCCCGCCGAATGAACAACCGCTCTACAAGCGGTTGCAGGCGGGGGTGGGCTTTTCGAAAAGCCCTCGCAAGTGGCTCTACGATTGGAACGCCAGCGATTGGAACGAGTAACGAGTACCTACCCCCGGCCTCACGGTCGGGGTTTTTTGTGAGGAGGTGAATTTACGTGAAAATCGTCGCGCGGCTGATGCGCATCGGGTTCCTGGCTCTGGTGGTCGCCATGGCGGGCATCGCAGCGATCCGCATGACTCAGGCGGTGGCTTTGCTTGTCGCCGCCAACCCGCTGCTGGGTTGGGCGGTGGGAGCGGCCCTGATTGGTGGTGCCATCCTGATCATGCGGTGGGGCGCCGTCCGTCCGGCGCAGCAGCCTCGCTAACGTCCCGGTTGACCACCCCCGGCCACGTGGTCGGGGGTCTTTTTGTGAGGAGGTGTTGTACTGTGAAACGCATGGCCAAACCCAAGAAAGCGGGGAAGCCGGAGCTCACTCCCGCGCAGAAAACGGCCCAGTCGTGGCTCCCCATTCGAGACTTGCGCGACGGCTGCCTCTTCCGCCCGGATGGCGGGGTGGTGGCGGGGATTCAGATCAGTCCGTTCAGTCTGGCGTTGAAGTCCGAACGCGAACGGACGCAAGCCATTCAAGGTTTCCAAGCCGCGCTGAGCGGGCTGACCGTACCCTGGCAGCTACTCTCGCTCTACCGCCCGGTGGATTTGGATTCATACCTGGCGAGTCTGGACACCGCCACGGACGCAGCAACCGGCACCCGACGCCGGGTGTTGGGTGATTATGCCCGCTGGGTCCGCCAACAAGTCCAAGCCGGGGATTCGGTCGAACGGCGCTACTACCTGCTCCTGACCCGGACGGGCCGGGACGCGGTGGCTGAGCACCAGCAGAGCCTTCGCGGCCTCATCGACGATTTGCAGCGCATTCGCGGGTTCCGGGCCGACGTGCTGACGGATGCGGCTTGGCGCGAGTTGCTGTTTCTGATGTTTCACGCGGGCCAAGCGGCGGTGGAAAGCAT
>NZ_JABBVZ010000114.1 GCF_012933365.1 Sulfobacillus harzensis
CACCCACGGGGTGGTGGCGATTTATCGGACTACCCGGTGACTAATTACCGGACACACTGGTGGCGAATTACTGGAATACCTGGTGGATTACACCGGAATACGCACTATCTCGAATCCTTCCACAACGTCGGCGGCAAGTTATCCGGCCAACACGGCAATCTGGGATGCGTACGGGAACCACACGGGACAGTTTGTGATACTGTACGAAGGAGCGCAACCCGGCTGGGGGTGGCAGCATATGCAGTATCGCCACAACTGGAAAAACACGGCCGCCGCGCAAAATGCGGTAAAGACAGCCGTTAATTCCGGAAATTATGTGCCCCAGGCTTCACCGAAACGTAATCTCTATTTAAAATGGTTCCACACAACCGTGCCGTTCTATAGTTGGAAGGTGCTGATGCAAATTGTGGTTAATGTCGGCAACGCCACTGGAAACGTGGACGCAAAGGGTCACGGTCCAGGCGCCGTGGTTACCGGTTACCCAATTCGCGGTAACTACAAGACCGAGACATGGCACGGTACTCCTAATACTTCTATAGTACCGTGGTGGATTAATGTGGGGCGCTATAAGCCCGGACAATAACCGGCAGGAGGGATAACACGCAATGCGTCGTGGAAAAGAGCCACACGGTGCACCAGGCAAACAGACTAATACGAGTGACTTGGAAGCCAAGTTCTTGGGGAGGGTGTACGACAGACTTGTTCGCGACCAAGATGACCAAGGCATCGTGCAGCGAGAACTCAACGCTGTTAACCCAGATGAGCCTCGCTGGTGGTGGGTCTTGCATGGCTCGCGGAGCCACTGGTGGCTCGAAATCCACGACGATCGCATACCGGAATTGGCCGGTAAAGCGTACTATCTTGATCCCATGGGCGATCCGTCTTTCTTCCCCACAGCCACCAGCATATTGGAAACCGACGATGAGTTGAATACCTTTCTAGTGTCCATTGTCACCGCAATGGACGAACATCTCCTAGGGCAGACGGAGGCGTTGAGGGCGTATAAGGATGCGCCAAATGCTATCCCGTGGATCCACACAGACGGCGCGCCCTGAGGTGTGAGTATCGATCGAGCCCCCCCTAGAGAATCTCCTCTAGGGGCGCGGTTTGTCGCCGGGGGTCTTGAGCTTTGCCGCAATTTTTCGCCAGTGGGATTTGGCTGTGCTGTAGGAGATATGTAACTCTCGAGCGATAGCATAGAGTGTTTTCCCATCTTGGAGGGCTTCCAATACTTCCTTTTCCCGAGGCGTAAGAAAATCCGCCCCTGATGCACCGTGTGAGGGTTCTTCTGGCGTCCGCCGGAGTTCAATATTTCGGCCCAAGTCCGCCCGCTCCACTCCTGAGAGTTGGCTAACCACAATCACGGCAGCCGCCAGATAAACCAGCCAAAGCCCAAGCCATTCGATGGACAAGGTCGGTCGGTGAGACCATAAGCGCAACCACCAGGTACTAACGAGCATGAGCCCGGCCGCCACTGCACCAACGCGCATCCCCCACCCTGGCCAGTAGAGCTCGGCTTCGAAAGCAATCAGAGGTAAGAACGCCGGCGCCACTGTCCCATGATGGGAAAACCGGGCCAGTACTAAGCGCAGAAAGAAGAGATCCAGTAACCACGATATGGGTTGAAGCACCACTACCATTCGTGCGATTAGCGCCCACTCAACTGCCGCAGTAAGAATACTGTAGCACGCAGCAATAAGTTCGAAGGAACCCGAGCTCGAGCCCGGATGCATCCGCGCCGCCACAATCGCTATCACCGCGAGCAGCGCGCGTAAGAGACCCATAACGACGATTGTTCGCCGCGGCACTATTTGCATTCCGTAGAACCTCCCGTTTACTCATTTCCATTTAATACCTGATAATTCTACACGCGTGGACAATATCCTAGAATCGGGCGAACATTTCACCACGGAGGGAGGCGCAACGCCGCAAATGCAGACACGCTACGTGCTTTTTGACGCCCCGGGCAATTCGGGGCACAGAATTTCTCTATTCACCTTTGCAGGTTGACCTCACACGTCGATGATTGGCGTTCCGTCAGCTCCGGTTCGCTACTGGTTGCGCCTCGACGAGGGGGCGGAGTGCGGCTTGCAATTGGGGCAAGTCGCGATATCCGGCCAGACGTTGCAACCGGTCCTCGAGAACGAGACTGGCGCTGGCCAGCCAGCGTAGAACCTGTATGCCGTTGGCCCAGAGCTTTACATTTTGGGCATGGGTCCGAAACCGGCTGTTCACAGACTCTAAGGGATTGGTCGTGGCCAGCGAACGCCGTAGCGTGCCCGACAACCCGAGCCGATGGACGGTGAGCGTTTCGTCCAGGCCTTCACGTAGACTGTTGGCCGCTTGGGGGTAGTCCCGTTCGAGCTCCGTCGCGAGGTTCTGCAACGCCTTGAAGGCCTTCGTGGCATCTGCCTCTTGGTAGGCCTTGCGCAACCGCGACCGCACGGTCGCTTGCATGGACTCGGGGAGATGGTCTAAAACATTCCGCGTTTTGTGGATCTGACAACGTTGGATGTAGACGCGGTCGCCAAACACCTCGCGCACGGCTTTGGCCAGGGCTTTTGCGCCGTCAATCACAGCCAAAAGCCCGTGGCCTTCCGGAACCGTGAATCCACGCTCCATTAAGTCTGTCAAGAGACTCTTGACGACGGCGCTATTTTCCGTCGCTCCCTCGGCCAAGCCCAGAATGCGCTTCGTGCCCGCGTCGTCAATCCCGAGCGCGACGACCACGAGGTGCCCGCCCACCCGAAGGCCGTCCACCATGAGGACGGTCCAGATCCGGTCTCCCAGCGACCGGTGCAAAAACGTATCGAGGGCCTGCTGGGTCGCCCGAATAAACCGGCGGCTGACGGCGCTTTTGCTCAGCCCATGGGTGCCCACCTCGGCCGAGAGAGCCGGATTCGCATGGCCTTGTTGGCGGCTGGCTAAGCCAAAGAGCATCCGCTCCAGAATGGTTTGTGTCGCGACGCCGGCATCCTGGAAGGTGTGGTAGGTGACCAGCGGCACTTCCTGACCGGTGGTCGTGCGCACCCGCGGATGGGCACCGGAACCCGCCGATCCCCCAAAAAGACGTAGCCGTCTTCGACGCCGTGCCGGACGGCGGTGCGTTGCGAATTGTGCCGACCTTTCGGGCCTGCAATTTCGGTGACTTCTTGGTCCATCAGTTCTTGGAGGACACGCAGGCCCACCTGGACCGCGAGCCCCAGCAAGCCCGCCTCGGCATCGTGCAACAGGTCCACCAACGGAATGGACACCGTCGATCCCGTTTGTTCCGCATGCTGTCCTTGACGACGATTCTTAGTTATACTCGAAGTCATAGCGATTCCTCCTGACGGTTGAATGATGGATGGTACCTCTATTCAACCAAACACGGACAAGAATCGCTAACCTCAAATTCCACGAAATTCGGGACTATCTCCAGGTTGGATCAATCCTGACTGTCGTCCCGAAAGAGGTGGTTCAAAAACCGTTCTGGAGCGTCTAAAAACGCCCGGGTGACTTGATATGGTCGGCTGGCCATATAGGTTGTGAGGGCCATGGGGGACGCATCGAAGTCCCATATGGAAGCGTTTGGGTAGGCCAAGATAATCGGTGAGTGGGTGGCGATGATGATTTGAACATGTCCGGACGAAGCCCAGTCGTGGATGAGGCGAAGAAAGGCCAGCTGTGTGGTAATGGAAAGGGCCGCTTCGGGCTCATCAAAAAGATAGAGCGCTGGCCGGTGGGGGTTCAGTCGATGTTGAAACAGCGCTAGAAACGACTCGCCATGGGAACGTTCGTGAAGAGAGCGCCCGCCGTAAGGCCCAAACACAACCGATTTCCCACCACTATAGGGGTCATCAGCCAAATCTTCTAAGTAGCTGGCCAGGTTGTAGAGGGTTTCCGCACGGAAGAAGAATCCGTTGCGCAATTTGATGTTCCATACTAGATGCAGTGCTTGGGCTAATTCCGTATTGGTGCGCGGCTTGTCGACGATCATATTCGGGCTGCCGCCTTCGACTTGAAGTCCAGCAGCGTCGGCCAGCGCTTCTAAGAAGGTAGACTTCCCGCTGCCGTTGTCCCCAATGAAAAATGTGACCGGCGACGTGAGTGGGAGACTAGCAAATCCATGCAACGCCGGCAACTGGAACGGATAGCGTTGGGGAAGCGGGTCGGGAGCTCGATACTGGATTTCTCGCAACGGGTGCACTGGACTCACCTGCTTTCCAGGACAGGATACTCGCCCAGGCTTGCTACGTCGAGCCGAAGGTATCGTGAGCTGAATTCAGACGGGGCCGTTTAAGCAGCATTGAGGGATGGTGGAGAAGCTGATGCTCTGCACGGCGGGTGAGCGTATCATAGGGGCACTCGCCAGTCGCCACGTCCAGATAGTGAGACAAGAGCTCTTGGTTCTGTCCGAAAACATCCGACCAAAAGCCGGCCAGAGGATAGAAAAGGAGCGACATTTTGGCGGCCGACTTGAGGGCAGGCCAAAACTCCTCATAGAGATTCTCAGCGTAGGTGCGGCACGGTGTGCCGTGTCTTAGGCTCTCCAATGCAGCATCAGCTGCCATGTGCCCGGATTTGAGCGCTGAATAAATGCCTTCTGCAGAAAACGCGTCCATGAGACCTGCCGCATCTCCGGCAAACAGGACACGATTCCGTACGGGGGGATCCCAGCGGAGCCGATACGGCAATGGATGAGCTAAGGGCACAACGTCTCGATGTCCGACAATGCGTTCCAGAAATTCAAAAAAGCGCTCTTTTAAGGGGAACATCGCCGGGCGAAAGGATCCAACCCCAATGTTAAGAATCTCGGCGCGCGGGATGACCCACGCATAACCCCAAGGGTACTGGCCCACATGGATTTCCACCCGTTCATGGTAGTGCTGCAGGAGCGCGGCATCGGCGGGAATCTCGGCTTCAATGGCGGCTCCGCGGCGCGGGCGCGGAAAGCCTGCAGCCTTGGCCATCATCCCGTGGGCACCATCGGCGGCAATCACGATGTCGGCTGTATATCGACCATATTTAGTCGTTAGTCGACTATGTGTCGGGGTTACTTCCGCCGCCGTCACGGCTTCGCCATCATGAACTTCGACGCCAGCGTGGGCTGCCCTGTCGGTCAACCAGGCATCGAAGACGGATCGCTCTACTATGTGGGAATAGGGGAGATTGCGGGCAAGGGTGACCGAGCGGCCGTTGCGGCCGCAAAATGTCCAGGCGCACGGATGACTTTTAAGGAGCGCCTCACCGCCAGGGGGAAGAAGCGGCAGCGCGCGGTGGGTGATGGCTCCGCCACAGGGTTTGACTCGGGGTATGGTAGCCCGTTCAAGCAGTAGGGTCGAAATCCCATTTTCAGCAAGGCGCCGAGCTGCGGTGGCACCTGCCGGACCGGCGCCAATGACAATGGCCGAATAGCTTCTCACGATTTCTCCTCCCCACAGTATCCGTCGCGTAACGTTATGCCGAGGAACGGTGCAATATCCTGGATCGTACCAGTCATTAGGGAATCAGACCATCAAGGTTTGTTCCTGAGCACGACAGCATTCGTCTGTCCCCTACGTACTTCGACCATGGTTGTCAGAAATACACGATAGGTCTTGTGCCGCGGCCGTCCTGTCTTTTGATACACTGGGTGGGTGGAAGAAAATGGATACAAGGAGACGTGATCCGGTGGGTTGCTGTGGGGTGTGGATTATAGATCCAAATGGGGAGGTTCAGGCGGCAGGAGTACAGGCAGACCAAGCCATCCTGGATCAACTGTCGATGGAAGCCGTCCGCGTGCTGCAGAGTGGGAAAGCTTCTGGAGAATTCAGCCCCGGCGGAGATCAATGGATACGGTTATTTCCCTTAGACAGCGACGCGTTTTCCGGTGTCGTGGGCGTGTGGGAGGACAAAAGTGACCATGAATCGCTCAAACTGGAAGTGATGAGTATCGCCCATGACATTAACAACTTATTGGCAGTCGCCCAGGGACATTTAGAAATGATGCAGCTAGACAGCGACGGCGAGTCAACCTCGGCGAGAGAAGCATTGTGGATGTTGGAACGGGCGGGGGATCTGGTTCGGGGGCTGGGCTTGTTGGGCGGTTCATCCCGTAAGGAAAAGACGCGAGCCACCGACCTGAGCAATGTGCTTTCGCATCTTAGCACCTGGTTAAGCAAGACCTCCTATGTGCCGACGTTGGATATCGATGCCGGCGAGGTATGGGTTGCAATGGATCGCGGCGATTGCATCGAGGTGTTCCAAAACTTATTGCAGAACGCATGCGAAGCGATGCCGAAAGGGGGACCGGTGACGGTTCAAGTGCGCACACAACGAAAAGAGGTGACGGTATCCATCCGAGACAGCGGACCTGGTGTTCCGTCTGATCGATTAGGTAAAATTTTTTCGCCCCATTTTACAACCAAGCAGTCCGGACAAGGATTGGGATTGTATCGAACGCGCGTCTTGGTGGAACAATACGGCGGACAAATTCGTGTGGTGTCGGTGCCGCAAAAAGGCAGCACCTGTATCGTCACCTTGCCGATGGCCAACGATGCTGATATAATAAGAAGCTCTCGCACCACCGGATAACGGTATCACCGGAGATAGTTACCGTTGCGACTTGAGCCTGAATTTGATATCCTGTTGAAGGCGCAAACGGGAGTATAGTTGTGTGAGGAATTGCGCCCGTAGCTCAGGGGATAGAGCAGAGGTTTCCTAAACCTTGTGTCGGTGGTTCGAGTCCTCCCGGGCGCACCACTTTTTGATAGGTTAGGGTCTCACATGGACTGGACAGCCCCCATGCGCGTAGCTCTTGACGAAGCGGCTATGGCCGCCCGTTCTGGTGATGTGCCAGTTGGGGCCGTTTTGCTGGATAGTCAAGGGCGCATTATTGCCCGAAATCATAATCGCCGCGAGGCTAATCTCGATCCCACGGCGCATGCAGAGATTTTGGTGCTCCGGGAAGCTGGAGCTAAGCTTGGAGGATGGCGAGTTCCTGATGCGACTCTGGTGGTCACGTTGGAACCCTGCGCCATGTGTGCGGGCGCCATTGTATTGGCGCGCATTGCCCGATTGGTGATTGGGACGTTAGATCCGAAGACGGGAGCGGTTGCAAGCTTATACCAATTAGCGAATGATTCGCGACTTAATCATCAGGTCGAGGTCGTCGCTGGGGTTTTACAAGAGGAAGCGTCGCAACAACTGAAAAATTTCTTTAGTGAGCGGCGAAAGAAAAATTGAATAGTGATGGAGAGGTGTCTGAGCTGGTCGAAGGAGCCCGACTCGAAATCGGGTAGGCGGTTAAAAAGCCGTCTCGTGGGTTCGAATCCCACCCTCTCCGCCATTGTTGTCTTGAACCTGGAGGGGTGGCCGAGCGGTTTAAGGCGCACGCCTGGAAAGCGTGTTGGTGGGCCAAATCCTGCCTCGAGGGTTCGAATCCCTCCTCCTCCGCCATTTATTTTTTGTTTGCATTAGGCCATGGAGCTGCATCGATTGGGTCCCGCGCGGACAACTCCTGTGAACCCCGTCAGGCCCGGAAGGGAGCAGCGGTAAGCAGAACGGTTGTGGCGCCGCGGGAGTGCCTGATCGGTGCAGCCCTATGGCTTAATTTTTATGCCCGAAGACGGTACAATAAGGCATCAGGAGGTGCGCTGTGGCCCATCAAGCGTCATATCGCGTCTATCGGCCGCGCCGATTCAGCGAGGTGCTGGGACAGGCGCGCACGATTGACACCCTCAGGGAAGCGGTCCGCCAGGGCCGACTAACGCATGCCTATTTATTTTCCGGTCCTCGTGGTACCGGAAAGACAAGCGTGGCCCGCATTTTAGCCAAGGCGGTCAACTGCGAAAATCTTTTGCCTGATGGCAACCCATGCTTGGAGTGTGCCTCGTGTCGCAGCATCGAGAGCGGCCAACATTTGGACGTGGTAGAGATTGACGCGGCCAGCAACCGGGGCATCGATGAAATCCGGGATATCCGCGAGCGCATTACCCACCAAACGGCCATGAGCCGTTACAAGGTGTACATCATTGACGAGGTGCACATGCTGACCCCCGAGGCTTTCAATGCGTTGTTAAAGACCTTGGAAGAGCCCCCAGCCCATGTGCTCTTTGTGCTCGCCACAACCGAAGCCCATAAACTCCCGGTTACCGTATTGTCCCGGTGTCAGCGTTATGAGTTCAAACGTCTGACCACGGCCTTAATCCAGGAACGGTTGCGCTTTGTGGCAGAACAGGAAGGCGTATCGGCAACGCCTGAGGCTTTGGAAGTGCTGGCCGAGGCGGCCGATGGTGCCATGCGCGATGCGTTGAGCCTCTTCGATCAAGTGGTGGCCACGGAACGTGAACTCACGGCGGAGGGAGTGCAGCGGGCGGCAGGCCTCGTTGGGAGCCAGGAAATGCATAAGTTGATGGGGGCATTGGCTGATGGCATCGAGCCCCTCATTGGCACCCTGGAAGCGTTGCGGTTGGCGGGCCTGGATGAAAAGCTGGTGCTTCGCGATGTGGCGCGCCAATTTCGGGACATTTTGGTCTATCGCACCGCTGGTGCCGAAGTATTTCCTGGATACCGCCGTGATCGTATCGCTGCGTTAAGTCAACTCTTTCCGGAAAACGTAGGGGGCTCCGTTTGGATTGAAGCGGCGGATCATCTGGCGCAGGCGGAATCGCGGCTTAGGGGCGGATTTCCCGCCGACTTGGCGTTAGAGCTGGCGCTATTGAAAATTCAGCAGGCGCTTCAAGCCGATGTTATGAACGAAGAGGTTCGACCCGAACCCCCCCGTCCGGCTCCGCGACCCAAGGCGCCACCG
This sequence comes from Sulfobacillus harzensis, assembly GCF_012933365.1. Taxonomy (GTDB): domain Bacteria; phylum Bacillota; class Sulfobacillia; order Sulfobacillales; family Sulfobacillaceae; genus Sulfobacillus_B; species Sulfobacillus_B harzensis. The sequence continues at coordinate 8,774 of NZ_JABBVZ010000114.1, forward strand.
CCGCGAACAACCCCGCTGTCGGAACCGCCGATGCGCTCCTCCGCGCCTGAGCCGGAAATTAAGCGACCTCGGGATTTCCAAAGCGTCTTGGATTTGGTCAAGCGCGATCGGCCGTCGACCCATGCCTTAATTGACAAGGCACAGGTTCGGCAGGAAGAAAACACGTTGGCGGTGTTCTTGGAATACCCCGCTCACCTCAACTTGGTCAACCAGGCTCAGCACCGAGAGGTGATTGATCGGGCAATTCGGGCGGTTTATGGCCCCGATACGCGGGTTGAATTTCGGGTTGGAAAGCCGGATTCTGAGGAAGTGGAATCGGCTCCGCTACCAAAGGATGGGGTGCCGTTGGAGGCCGAAATACGTGAATGGTTTGGTTCCGAGGTCGTCATGACAGGATTTGAATCCGATCAGAGAAAGGATGTCGAGCGATGAGCTTCAATCCCCAAAACATGCAAAAGATGATGAAGCAAGTGCAAAAGATGCAAGAGGACATGGCGCGGGTTCAGGAAGAGCTGAAGGACGAGCGGGTGGAGGCAGAAGCGGGCGGAGTGGTTAAGACCGTGTTTAATGGCCATGGCGAAATTCAATCGATCACCATCCAAAAGGAAGCCGTGGATCCTGAGGATGTGGAGATGCTCCAGGACTTGGTGCTCGCCGCGGTGCGCGAGGGGCAGGCGAAGGCTCAGCAGCTCGCTCAAGACCGCATGGGTCAGGTAACCAACAATATGCGCATTCCCGGAATGCCTGGCTTGTTCTAACATGTTATATCCCGAACCGATTCAGGATCTCGTGCAAGAACTAGCCAAGCTACCCGGCATTGGTCCTAAAACCGCGCAGCGCCTGGCCTTTTTTCTGCTCAACATGCCTAAAGGCGAAGCGGAGTTGCTGGCCCAGGCGATTACCAATGCCAGGAGTCGCATTCGCTATTGCTCACAGTGTTTCAATTTCACCGATAGCGACCCTTGTGCCATTTGCCGCAACCCCTCTCGTGAGGCAGGTTGGATTATGGTGGTCGAACAGCCCAAGGATGTTATCGCCATGGAGAAGACGCGGGAATTTAAGGGGCGATATCATGTGCTGCACGGAGCCATTTCGCCCATGGAGGGCATTGGCCCCGATGACCTTAAGGTCCGGGAGCTGTTGGTGCGGCTGGGTCGTGTGGCACCCAAGGAGATCGTATTGGCCACAAGTTCCAGCCTGGAGGGCGAGGCAACGGCTTTGTACTTGGCGCGGTTATTGAAACCGATGAACTACAAGGTAACACGTATTGCCCGTGGGTTGCCGATGGGCGGAGATCTTGATTACACCGATGAAATGACCTTGGCCAAAGCGCTTGAAGGACGACACGACCTCTAGCGCACCCGCATTCAATTTTTCGTCCGTAGTCCCCCTTTCTGCCGTTGAGGAATATGTTGGCAGCAGGGGGGTGGTTTTTTTGGACTTTTTGTTAGTTTTTGCGGAATGGCTGGACATCGGACTCACCGGTCTAGCAGCTTGTGTGAATAGTCCCGAACATCCGGCGCAAAAAGGACTTCGCGACCCGGATGGCGAAATAAAAACTTA
>NZ_JABBVZ010000115.1 GCF_012933365.1 Sulfobacillus harzensis
TTAGTGTAGGAAAATCGCAGCGTCCAATGCGTCAAACCCGCGCGCCGTGCGGGTTCGGATTAAATGAAAAGGCTCCTGAGCGGTCTAAAGGCGCGGCCTGCAAAGCCGTTGTTCCGGGGGTCGAATCCCCATCTCGACAGCCCGTGGGATAAGTGGTAAGATAGCCTTACGGTGATCGGCACCGGTGGTTTTCTGTACCCTTTGTACCGCCAAAATCTCCGCAAAACCTGCATCGCCCCCGGTGGGGGCGGTTTTTTTGGATGGCAAACCCCTGCGTGGGGGTTGCGTGTGTTAAGAAAGGCAGGTTTCTCATGCGGCATCCCATCGGCGGTCAGTCCGTCTCTATCCCGCTGTTGCTCTTCGGCCTTGCCTTGCTGGGCATTTTTGTATGGGTTCTGATCGGGCGGACTCTATCATCCCATACGGCGCAGCCGGTCATCCAACCGCCCCGCGTGGCGCAGGGTATCCCGCCCTTGCGTCGGCCGTTCGTGACGGGCGCGGCCTTCCCGTTGCACGCATCGGTTCTGTCCGTCACGGACCGCCCGACCCGGCTGACGCGGGGGACGCAAGCAACCGTCGTCATGGCGCTGGCGCCCGGCAGCGCCCTCTGCGGCTATGAGGTGCGGTATGTGCTGCCCGTCATCGCGCAGGTGCCCGGTATAGCCATTGACTTGGTCGACGTGGAGCCGGCCAGCGGGATCGCGACGCCGGGTCCGCAAAGCCCGGCGTTTCACGGCCACAATGCCGCCGGGCATCCCGTGACGACAACCGGGATGGCGGCCGTTATGCGGCGTTACGTACAGGCCTACCATTTGGCAGGGAACCCGGCGATTCATGTCTATGTGGCCCCGGCCCAAACCCGGCAGGCGTGGCACGTTCGCCGCTTCCCCACGTGGGCCGTCGTCAATGCCCGAGCCGGGTGGAGGCGGTGCCGCCGGGGGCGGTTACCGTAGGCACGGCGCTGAAACTTTTGCGGGGGATGTCACTCCGTGAACAAACCTTAGAAACTGACAATTGACACCTTTGTTCAAAGGCTGCTAAGACAGGAACGAATAGTTCCCCGCCAACTGATGGAATAGGTTGGTCAGTATTCGGAGTAGCACCAATGCTGTGCCTATGTAAAAGGCCCACTTGATTACCGCGACGACGAGTTCATACGGGGTGTCCCGGGCAAGTCGTTCCATAACGGTAAAGATCAAATCGCATGTTCCTAAAATCGCAAACCAAATAAATTCTGTGCGTATGGAGGCTTGGATCTCGTTCAATAGTTCGTTGCCGAATTGCAAAACGGGCGAAAGGGATGACATTGATGTTTCGATTCTCCTTTTGGCGACGCGTGCATCGCATATTGAATTGGCTTGCTTTGTGGTTTCCCGCACTTTTTTCGGGTTGGGCTTTAACGCTCGCTATAAGCTTAATTGACCGGCATGAGGTGAAGTCAACTCTATGGCCATTCCTAGCATTGATCTGGGCGTTAGGGGCCTGGCCAACAATCATGCTCCAAGAAAGTTGGATCGCACAGTACATCACCACCGCTCGCCATACTGACGGTATTGATCGAGGGATGGTCATCGGTCAGGTATTCCTATCGTTGGTATGGTCAGCTGTTGTATATGGCGCTTCGGTCATGACCATTTCTCGGTAACGACTCTACGTGGGGAATTGCCCCCTCGTCGGACATTGGAACCGCCAAGCATGACCCCGAATTCTGACTGAAGCACCGCCACGCGGCAGCAGTCCGGTTCTGCACTCCGACGCTACGGCGTCGGTTTTTTCATGCGGTCTCCGTTCCTTGCAAACTATGGGCCGCGCACGATGGAGGGCGAATTATTGTGGCTATACACGTCAGCATTTCGAAAAATATTGCCGGGGTTTTGGCAGTCGTGGCGGCGGGCGGCATGGTCGCGGGCGGCTTTGGTCTCGGCGTGCTGCTGAGTCGTCCGGCGGTCAGGCCCGATCCGACACCGAGCGCAACCGTCACCCCATCGACGAGTCCGAGCCCCACGACGACGGCCCCAACGAATAGGACGTTTGCGGTCGGCACGGCCTTTCCTTTTTCCACCACCGTCGATACGTTGCAGGGTCAGCCCACGACCTTGGCGCGGGGGTCCAAAGGCACCGTCGTCATGGCGATGGCGTCCTGGTGCCTGTATTGCGCGTACGAAGACAAGTACGTGCTGCCGGTCTTGGCGAAAACCCCGGGCGTGGCGGTGGATGTGGTGGATGTCTCGCCCCAAGGCGGTATCGGTGATCCCGGACCGCAGAACCCGCCGTTTTCAGGCCATGATGGCACGGGCGGGGCACTCACGACAGCGGGCATGGAAGCGACCATGCGGCAATACGTCAAGACGTTTGGGACGCTCTCAGCCTCCACGATCCACGTGTATGTCGCACCGAGCGCCACGCAGGCGGCGTGGAATGTGCAAACCTTCCCGACGCTGGCTTTCATCGGCACGACGGGCAAAGTGGCCGTGGCCCCCGCCGGGGCGCAGACGGTGAGCCAAGCGCAGGCGGATTTGCGGCAGGCGATGAGGGGATGATATGGGCAATGAGTGGACTGATCGCAGGCGCCGCACTGGCCAGCCTGGTCATCAGCTATCAATACTGGCGGCGGGTGAAGGAACCCGCCTATCGTCTGATGGGTGCGCCGGTTATCTGGTTCCTGCTCGTGGGTACATGGGCCGTATGGACCATTGCCGTGCATCATGCCCGCAACTGGCCTGTGCTGGTGGTGGCTGTCATTGCATGTCATATTGCCATCTTCATCTTTTACGGGGCCGGTTCCTCGCTGGAGTGACGGGAATCTGATGCCACCGTCGGTAGATTTGCCCCAGGCGATGCGGCGACAGCAGTAGATGATTGTGCAAACCGTGGGCGCAGCTGGCAGCAAGCCATCCTGTGCCAAGAACGACGAGGGTACGAACAAACGGAGTCATACGGGGCAGGTCGTTGACCGCAAGAACGCTGACGAGGACGAATGCGACCGTTAGGATCAGTGTACTGAACAACGCATAGGAGGTAAATCAGGGATGCTCGGTTTGCGCATTTGGCACACATTGAACGGCTGGTGGGGAATCGCGATCCTCGTGAGCGTGTACGGGCTGATGATGTTTATGGAACTGAATCGCCATGAGCGTCCGAATCGTCTTGGCGTAATCCTGTTTTGGGGATTCGCGATCGCTGGGTTCTCTTTCGGAGGATTGGCCTTGGTCTCGTCCCCAGTGGGCCTCGGACGATAATGGGGTGTAACAGCCTTTCCGATGCGGGCATTCGTGGGAGTCCCTGTGCGAACGCCCCGGGCATCGTGGTCGTGGCGCCGGCGGGGGCGCAGACGATGAGCCAAGCGCAGAATGATCTCAAGCAGGCGCCGAGCCACTAATCGGGGGCTGCGGAGACATAGAGGAGGGGGTTTGCGGTGCTCGACCTGTCGTCCGATGACGTCTGGCGCTGGTATCGGCTGCTCCATGATGCCCAACTGCCTACGGCCGATTTGGTCGTGCAGCTTGATGCGGAATGGCGCGAACGGTTGATCATGACGTGGCTCCGTGAGTCGGCGTCGCAGTTGATCGAGCTAGGCGTCCGCCGCGTGATCGTGGTAGGGTCGGGGGGTTCTTTGCACTCATTTGCCAAACGCGGCGATGCGGCGACAGCCATCGCCGCCATCGTTGTTCATGGCTGGCAACATTTTCGAGAACCGTCGTCCAAAAGGCATTCATGCTCACAGTATAGCAAGCCCGAGGATTCGCTATGGCAGGTTTCGCCCTCGCGGGGCTGCTTTTTGCATCGCTGCTGGCCAACCTCGGACGTTGATGGGATTGGCTTGTCCCAAAGATTGCCAATTTTATGGGAGGTGATGGCGGATGACGCCGTCGGATCGCCAAAGGGATCATGGTCTCCTACTACGGTCTATACGAATCCGTGAGGTTGTCGGGATCGCTTCGGGGAGGTCGATGATGAAGCACCGCCGTCCGCCGTCTGCCGCACCGGAACCGAACGATGCCTCGCCATGGGCGCAGGTCTGGTGGGCCACCCATCAGCTCTGCCGGACGTGGTATCGCGAAGCGCAGCACCGGACCGCGCCGCCGACTCGAACAACGCTGGAACTCCAGACGTTTCAGGAAGCCCTGGCCTTTCTCCGCCGCCACTACTGGCGCTCATATTACTGGTATCACGGCGGTCCGGATATGTCCCCCGGGTGGTTCCTGTGGGCTGTGGGAATGCTGGAGGCCATGGGGCTTTGGGCGGCGACGGGGCCGCCCTGGCGTCTGCGGCCGTTGCAAGGGGTACTGCCCGCACCGCTGACAGGGCATCTGGTGTTTACGGGGGCGCTTGGCAGCTTAGTGATCGCGATGCTGATTCAGCAGGCTCGGATTACCCGGCACATTGGCCCGTTCTGGTGGACCGCCCCGCGGCGGGCGCAATGGCTCTTGCGCCGGGTATATCGTCGGTACTGTTCTGACAGCCCCTGGGAGCTGCCCGATTGAGTCCCCGGCGTCGCGCCGGGGATTTTTGTGAGCCTGTTGTTAAGACACCGAGAGAAAGCGAGGTGAGGGTTGGGATGAACTGGGCGTTTTCCGCTATGATGAGCCTTGGGGATGTTGCCTGTTTAGTGGGGCTCTGGATGCTTTGGAGTCATCGCTTTTCATGCCCATGGCGCCATGGCCCTAGTGCCGCGATGGTGGTCACTGCTCTGGGACTGACCGGAATTGTCTGGACGTTCGTCATCCATTCGCATCCCCATCCGTGGTTTTTTGCGACGTTGTGCCCGGTTACGGGAGCGATTGTGGGATGGTGGCGTTATCACCGAGACGATGATTTCATAGAGTGAATGAGCCGAATGCGACGATAGCCTTGCCCAAACCAACCAGGGTCAAGAATCAAGAAATTATGGAGAGCATGTACCAAACTTCCGGCAAGAAACCCTCTGATGAGGATCAAGACAGAGCGATGCCAGGGAGATCCGACTAGCGGGCCAAAGCTCGCCACAAGCCACGCCAAGCTATAGGATAGCGTTTGTCCGACCATCGTCGCGGCCGTCCATACAATCGACGCAGTCGAACTCAGATGAGATAGCACTTTGAATGAATACCAACGCTTGCCTGTTTCGACGATATGGCTAGCGATCCACGCCGCAGCATAGATCCCTGCCACCCCCAGAATGTTCAGTACGGCGATTCGCGGGCAGAACAGCCATAAGGCCATCGGTAGGCCACGTACCGCAGCCTCTTCGCCAACAGGGTGCCACACGTTGCGACGCATCGCCGACTTGGTGCGCTGTTTCTCGCGGTCTTGAGATAGATCAGCTTCGTATGAATCATTCGACCTCAAAATGACCCGTAATTTCACGAGGACGAGTCGCCACACAATACTGAATGCCAATCCGCTTAGAATACCGAACGCAATGAATGCCACGTCTAGCATGAGTTGACGCACCCTGTTCTCGGCTATTTTGCTTCAGGATACGTCCGTCACGAAGGGAGTACCAAGAAACTATGAGCTATTTTGAGCGGGGCCATATGCTTGTGGTATTCGGCTTGATACTCATCGGTGTGTCAATGGCAGTCATGGACTGGGCCACGACGCTGCCAACGGACACCGTGGGGTTACGGCGCGTAATCGCAAGCCTCATGATTGAGTTGTTATGGCTTGTGGCCGGAATTACTGGGGGAGTGATCGTGACCTGCGTTGTGTGGCGCTATGCCTGAACCCCCCCCCCCGGATTTATCCGTGGGGAGACTCAGTACGCCGCTGGACAGTGAGTCCAAGGTCGCTACGCATTCGTATCAGTGTTGTCGATGATCTATAATAGTAGTATTCGAGCGTTCTTCATACGGTTCCTTAATCCCCGGCTCGGGCCGGGGATTGTTTTGTGAGTGCCTGTAGCTAAGACGCAGGCAGAAAGCGAGGAATAGGTCATGACGAAATTCTTGCGCCGCGCGGTCTGGAGCGGAGCCGGGGCAGTTTTGCTGCTGAGCGCCGCCGCGTGCGGTCCGACGATTCATGCGGCCGCGCAAGTGCGCTTTCGATCCGTAATTCGCCGGGTCATGGTGCGGGCCGTCGGTCAGACGGTACAAGCGCGCGCGATCACGGCCAGGCGCGTCCTGGTTCGGTATCAGTTCCAAGCGGAGGGCGCACATCATCGCTGGCGCATCGTTCGGCCCTACCGCCCATCCGCCACCTATACGGCTCAAGCAGGCGAGACCGTTCGGGTTGCGGTCTTGACCGCCTATCAAGTGGCCCATCATCAGTGGCGCGAGGCTGTGACATCGGGTGCCATCACGGTGCCCCATGCGTCGGCACCGCCCACGGCCGCGGGTTCGCCCGTCACGACGGCCGCCGCCAACCTGGCCCTGCCGGTCTCCAAGGCGGATGCCTTCTTGTACGGACCGCCATCGACAACGGTGGTCATTGCGCCGAGCGGCACGAGCTGGGCGGATGAGTACGCGGTCTTGGCCGCCAATCCGCTGGCCTATGCGGATCATGCGCCGATTCTCTTGAGCGCGAGCCCGACGGTCTTGGGCCAGCCCGTCCTGAGCGCGATGGCGCGGCTCCATGCGACGACGGCGGTCCTGGTCGGGCCGGCCAACACCCCGGCGCTGCGGAAGGCACTGCTAGCCCGACACCTGCACGTCCAAGGCATCGGCAACGGCAACCCGGTCCAAACGGGCGCGGCCATTGCGCGCGCATTACAGAACGCCAGCGGCCAATGGCACTTTTCGACCGTATTCGTCGTGACGCCGAATTCCGCCGCCGCGGATGTGACAGCGACCAGTCCGGCGGACATCGATGAGAGTCCCATTCTCGTCAGCACGGCGCCGAACCGTCAGGGGCAGATCAGTCTGCCGACCCCCGAAGCGGCGCTGGCGGCGCAGGCCACGACGCTCTATGCCATTGGTGCGGCGGGATCAACTACGGTGACGGGGTTGCCGACGAATACGCAGGTGGTCGCCCTGGGGAACAGCGATCCACTGAACACGGCCTATCAGGTGGACTTCCACTGGTTCTTCGGCCCGTGGGACACCTATGGAATAGACTAACATCCAAACGGCCCGATTTGGCACACCGGCCGGGCGCAAGTCCTGTGGTCGGAGCCCGTTTCCTAAGCCGGGTCAAAGGAGGGGTGACCGATGAACGCATGGCGGCGGCGAGTCCGGCTCGCCGCCATCGTCGTGGGGGTCATGGTCGGGGTCTTAACGTTCGGCAGTCACGGACGCTGGGGGAGCGGTCATTGGCAATGGCAGACGAATACGGCCTATGCCTATGTGACCTGCGGTCCGGAGTGTAGCCCGACATCCGGGGGATCGACATCGAGCGAATCATCGAATACGGGATCGCCGCCCACGAGCATCAACGACAACAACAACGGCAGCAATAACACGGGCACCCCCACATCGTCCGGGGGTAGTAGTAGCGGCTCTAGCAGTTCCAATCCTTGCGCCGCCAATCCGGCCCCATCGTATTGCTACAACTCGAACTGGTCCTGCACGGGAACGGCGGGGGCGTGCATCAACGGGTGGGAAACCACAACGTACCCGGCAGGCTGCCCGGAGTCCTCCGAGACCTTTAACTGCGGCAGCAACACAACGTCCTGCCAAGGGCCGTCGATTTTTGTCAGCTGCGCCGGGAATGGGGAGGCCTATTACGAGCCGACCCGCATCAAGTCCGCGGCGTGCGGGGATGCGAATGCCAGCGGGGTTGTGCGCAACGGGGCCAACTACCTCGGGCCGGCGTCCGGCTGCGCGACATCCCGTCCGCCATCGAGTTCGACCGGCAGTACGACGACCACGACCACCACGACGACGACCGGCTACACGGCGCCCAGTCAACCGACCAGCTGCCCGGCCGGGCAAGAACTGGCCCCGGTGACGACGTATACGACTGAGAATCGGTGTACCCCGACGTATACGACCGAGACCTATACGTCTGCGGTGCAGGTGCCGGTCACGACCACCCAAGCCTATACGGCCTATCGGCAGGAGGATCAGACCTATACCTACACGGTGCAGGTGCCGCAAACCCGAACCGGGGTGCGCTATGTCAAGCAGCCCTATACGGCCTACCGGACGGTGCCGGTTACGACGAGGGTCTGGGTGAATACGAGCCACTGGGCGACAGGCAGGCGTTGGGTGAGCACGGGAGGACGGTACGACTGTTATTGGGTGAGTAGGCGGCGGGTGTGCCGCTGGGTCAGCACCGGCTATTGGCAGACGTACTCATACTGGGTCAACTCCGGCTATTGGCAGACGTACTCATATTGGGTCAATTCCGGCTACTGGTCCACACGGACGACCTACACGCGCGAAGCCTATACGGCCTACCGCACAGTACGACAGACGTACACCTATACCGTCTATGTTCCTGAGACCCGCACCGGGGTTCGGGTGGTCTCGGTGCCCTATACGGCCTACCGCACCGTGACGACCTATCAGACGGAGTACCGCACCGGGACGGAGCAGGTGCAAACGGGCGAGACCTGCCAGTCCGTGACGATCCCGGTCACCACGGATCAATGCGAGCCGGTGACCGTCACGACGACGACGCAATCCGCCGGGCCGCAGATCTTCGACCGGTGCATGCCCAAGCCGTTGCTGAGCACGTATCACGGACAGCCCGTGCATCCGCCGACCCACGACAACTGGGTGACGGCAGGCGGGGCGCCGCCGAACACGCTGCTGCCGGGGCCAGGCTGGGCCATCGATCACACGCAGTTGGAGAAAGTGATTACAACCTGCGTCGGGTCCGGGGCTAATCAGTCGTGCAGTCAGCAAGTGCAGCCCGATGGGGTCGGCTATCAGGAAGTCTACGATCCCAACGACTGTCCCTACCCGGTGGTACAGTTCTCGCCGAATCCGACCGTGAGCAGCACACTCTAGAACCTCCCGAACCCTCGATTCCGGCTCAGAGCCGGGGTCGGGGGTTTTTTGTTTGGGGAGGTGTAGTCGTGCGGTTTTTGGTCAATGCGAATTTCGGGAACGATATGGTTGAGGCAATTCGGGAGCTTGGATTCGAGGCGGAGTCGGCTTTCTCCATATTCGGTCCAAAGTATCCAGACATCGATATTCTCGACTGGGCAGCGAAGAACGACTATATTGTTGTGACCAATGATGGAGATTTTGGAACCTTGGTATACAGAGACAACATGTCCCATGTCGGCATCATCTTTATTCGGTCGCGCAACCAGAGACAAGCGATTTTACTCTTGACGCAATATCTCAAGGAAGGCCATGATGCATCTAATCAGATGATAAGGTTGCCGTAATAAGAGGAGGTGCAAGATCCATGGTTTTGGAGGAACGGGACTGGGATATCATTACAGCGGATGAAGCGGCTCGCATTCAAGAAGATCCGGCTGTGCTGATTGGCAAGCCGACCTTGCGTAATACGCGGATTTCGGTTACTCAGGTCTTGGAGCTGCTAGCCGAGTTTCGCACGATCGAGGACACCACCCATGAGCTGCAACGGATCGTTCCCACGCTAGAAGAGGCAGACGTGCAGGCAGCTGTGAGATTTGCCGCTGTCGTCTGCGACCGCCGACTGCTGGATAAGCCAGGCTGGCGGACGACGGATTGCTGGCCAGATAATTTAAGTTAAGCGATTGGTGAGCCGACGAGCCGAGCGCATCGGGTCTTCGGTCGCTTTGACCTTCTTTGACTTTGGTCGTTCCGTCCCCTACAATGTAATAAGGGGAGGGGACGCCATGGCAACCGACTTTGAAATGCCGACGCTCCGGGCCATGTGGCGCCGGTGGCGCCAGCCGCGTGGGTCCCCGCCCCCGATGCGGCGCCGCAATCTGCCGGTTGTGCCGATGGCCCACCGTGAACAATCGCACGCCGTGAGTCGTGCGGTGCGATCCGAACCGGCCACCTGGCCGGATGTTCTGCGGACGGTCCGGCAGTGGCCCTCCGGGATGCCCGTCACGTCCGATTTGATTGCCCAAGTGTTCGGTGTCGGGCGCGGCCAAGCGTGGCGGTGGCTGGAACGGCTGGAACGGGCCGGGCTGGTCGCCGTGACGGAAGACCCACCCAATGCCAAGGGGGTTCGCCGCAAGCGGCGGTGGGTACGGTAACTCGCAGGCGATCTGAGTATAATAATTAGCGATAACGCATAGTTCATCTCCCTGGGAGCGTCCTGTAGAGATGTGATTTCGGCGGACTTTGACAGTTGAGGAAAAAATCCCCCCGTTGGTACGGTTGTGGT
>NZ_JABBVZ010000116.1 GCF_012933365.1 Sulfobacillus harzensis
AAAACTCGATCCATGGCCCCACCCACATGGCAATAACTGGCTTATGGCGGAAAATTTACGAATCGTTGCCATACCCCCGAAAGGGGTGACTGGATGATGCGTACCTATGAGGCGTTATCGCGTCCTCGATACTATCGAGACTGTGCGGGGGACTTTTTGATTGTCGTCGGGGTGTGGCGGGAAGACGGCCGGGTCACCCGGTATGACGGGGCGGCTTCGGTCACGATTGGCGTGGCTTCGCAGGTTATTTCGTGGGAGTTCGATGCCGCGTATTTGAAGCGCTGTCGGCGCGTCGATGCAGCAGCCGTGCCGGCCGTTTGGCATCAGTCCTTAGATCGGTACATCGAGGAGGTGGCGAGCTCATGCGCGTTGTGATCGCCAATCCTGGGAAACGGGCCTACGTGGCGGACATTGATCCCGGGCTGGAGTCGATGCAGAGGGTCGTTGGCGGGTTGATTGAGCTTTGGGCCGTCGATGGGGCGGCCCACTTTCTGTGCAACGAAGAAGGACGACTGATCGGCTTGCCCCTGAATCGCTTCGTGACGCTGAGCGACGGGACGGTGTGGGATATCTACGGGCCGATTCTGGTCGTCGGCGGCAACGCGGAGGACGGCACTTTCACGTCATTGCCGGAAGCTGAAGCAATGCGGTGGGTGTCGCAGCTTAATCGGTCGATACTCCGCAAGGTGTCGATTTAGCCGTGGACGTTGCGTATGCCTTTCGCTGTGATGAGTGCGGGTGGCAGCGGAAGATGAGCAGCGTCGATGATGACCCGACGACCTCCAGCGGTGCCTGTCCCGCGTGCGGCGGGAATCGCTGGCACATTTACGCCAAAGACGAGAACGGCCAGGTGCGCGTGGTAATGTAGCCTGTCCAATAACGCCTCCATCCATGCGGGTGGGGGCGTGTTGTCGTGGGCCGCTTCCGTGGGGGGATGGCACCTAGCCGGTGGTATACTGTTTGTAAAGGAGCGCATCGATGGAAGGAGAGCGTCCCATGCCGGATCAGCCGCCGACACCCCCGACAACGCAAGATTTCCCCGATCATTGGGGATTCTATCTCTTGCAGGCCATTAATCGGCTGGACGATAAAATTGACGAGGTCCGGCGCGAACAGGCGCGGACGGCTGATAGTTTGCGCCAAGAAATGCAGGAGCTTGATACGAAGTTCACCCAACGCATTGAGAGCCTCGATGCGAAATTCGATCAAAAACTGACGAGTCTCCAATACTGGTATTGGGGGACGCTGGTCGTCATCATTATCGGCTTTGTCACTGTGTTGTTTACCCATCCGTAAGTTCTCCGATTCGTGGGTTCGACCTGTCTGCCCGGATATCGGGTATTCGACAGCGCGGGAGCGATGTGTATCCGCATCGCCCCCGCGTTTTGGTTGGGAGGTGTTGCGTATGGCGTCTCGCCCATTTTTTCCGGTCACCGATAAGCCGATGACACGCCGCGATGCGGCGGACCTCTTGACGGGGCTTGCGAGCCTGATTGAGAACTACCCGTCGGACAAAGTGCTGCTGACGGTTAATGTGGAAATACCGACTGTCGCGGACGGATCGACGAGGAGAGGGTCTTCTTCGTCGCCAACTGACGACGCTCCTTCAAAGCGGCCGAGGGGGAGTTCCTCTCGGAAGGCCAAATAGGCCGCGTGTGCTCGTTTAGGTGCTGGCGTCAAGGGTTCCTGACGGGCTCGTGGAGGTATTGTGCATGATTGAGGTCGTGTTCGGCGATGCGGTCGCGGCGCTGCAGGCAGGCCGCATCGATGTGCTGGGTCATCAGGTGAATCTGGACGGTGTGATGGGCGCCGGGATTGCTCGGCAAATCGCTCGGACTTGGCCGGGGGTGTTGTCTGGCTACTGGAAGGCGTTGCGTGAGAACGCGCTGGTGTTGGGTGGCGCCCAAATCGTCTCTGTGGCGCCGGAACGCTGGGTGGCCAATATTGCAGGGCAAGTGCATCCCACCCGTCGGGGCCGGGCCACCGATTACGAGGCCCTGGACTCAGGATTGCGCTTCATGGCGGATTTCCTTCAAGTCCACGAGTTGACCGGCGGTCTCCCGTACGGGATTGGTTGCGGGCTGGCCGGGGGTGATTGGGCCGTGGTGGAGCCCATGATTCACAAAGCCTTTGCCGACTGCCGTCTTATCCTCTTTCGGCTGTAGACCCCACACATAAACCCGGCGGCTTGTGCAACAAGCTCGACTATGACCAGCTACCCGAATCGACAGGCGCTTTGAGCGCCGCGAGGATCGAGCGCCTTCGTTTCTTTGGTGCAGACCCGGGAATGCTTCTCTAGTTCCCGGCTCTCTGGTCCTCCGTTAAACGCCAGCTCGGGGTAGCGCGAGCCGCGCTCTGGCGATCGGGATGAGCTTGATGAGTCTGGTCGCTCTCGTTGGAGCCGTTGCGCATATCATACACGGCAATGGTTGGGGGATGATGGTCAGCTTCATGGTGGCTTACGCCGGCAAGCTTGGCTTCAATGCCCTTGAACGTCACCGTATACCCAATAGCATCCGATCCGTTTGAACAGACCCGTCCTTCGGGACGGCTTTTTGTTTCATACGCTGAGGTGCCGCATGACGCCCGGTTGGGACTGTCCGAGCATCCCGAATGTCTCGTCCAATAGCATGCGCACACCCTATTAATGGGAGAGCTTCGTAAGGAGAAGCCGAGTCGGATTCCGCGGCATAACGTGCTGTTGACATCACCCGCGAGCTGCCCTCGCGGGTTTTTCTCGTTCACCGTTGCCTTGGAAAGGTTGGATCAAGAGATGGGGATCGGAAATTTGGTAGCCAAGCCACTCGCGGTGGCTGCACGAGACATCATCGCGCGGGCTCAGGCGCGTCTGGATGCCTTGGACGCGCGGTGTGTGGAGGGCACCTTGGACCGCGACGAGTACGAACGGCAGGTGTTGGTGATTGTGATGAATTTGAAAGAGGCGCTGGAACGGCCGGTCAACGATGCCATATGGCAGGTTCAGCACGCGTCGGCCTCGTAGACGGTGCGTTCGATGATGATCCTGTCCTCTATGGCGGGGTAGGCATTCTTTTTGCTCACTTGAAAAAGGGGGAGTCCGTATGATGACTCAGGGCCGACTCCTGGCTCAATTGCCGGAGCCGGTGCATTGGGTGGGTGTCATTGGTTCGCGGCGGGCCACCCCCTCAGAACTCGCTGTCGCACGGCATCTCGGAGCCACATTAGCCCGCCGGGGCCGCGTGGTTGTGTCGGGATTGGCCTTGGGCATTGATGGGGCAGCGCATGAAGGCGCCTTGTCGGTGCCCGAGGGTCTCACCGTAGCGATTGTGAGTACCGCGCCTCCGCCGATTGAACCACTCTATCCGTCTGCACACCAATCGCTGGCGGATCGCATCGTAACGCAAGGCGCGATCGTCCATCCCTTTTCGACGCCGGCCCAGTCTCAGGCCCAGCGCATCCATCGGCTGCTGGAACGGGATTTGCTCTTGGCCCAATGGGTCTCGCTGATTATCGTCGTGGCGGACCATGAACCGATATCCGGCGGGTCGCGTTGGGCGGTAGGCGCCGCATTAAAGCGGGGCATCCCGGTATTTCGCTTAGATAGCCAAGGGGTGTTTCATCAAAGTCCGGTGACGGATCCCTGGTGTGTGGATTGGTCCATTGAGTGTTCGGAGTTGATCGTGAAGGCTTAACCGAAGGAGCGATTTCATGCAGCGTCATACCCGATTACATCATCGTGTCACTCACCGCCGCTGGCAACTCCGTCGTCGGTCCCGGCTCATGGGGGTCTGGCATTGGTGGAGCTTAAAGCCGCAAGACGTCGATACGCACGCGCCGGCCCACATCTTGGGGAAGAAGCGGAAAGACCAACGACGGGTGGAGGAACGCCGCTTTCGCCAGCAGGTCCGGCGAGCGCTCGTGCATGATGAGCCGATACCCCGCTATCGCCACGACTACGCTGATTAACCCCGCCGCGACGTACCCGTCGCGCTGAGGTTGTGTGCATCTTCGATGAGGGGGAATTCAATATGGATACGTTGGAGCGGTTTCCGTTGACGGTGAAAGATTTGCGTGCGGCGCTGGACCATATGGAAGCAACGGGAGCGATTACTCCGGAGACGCTTGTCCGGATTGACGAAGAAGATGACCTGATCAGCATGGGATGCGAAAACAATCGCGTGGTCTTGTGCTGCCGTTAGGCAAGTGCCCGAGACCTTGCACACATCGGATGCCTCGACCGCCGGGTCGAGGCTTTTGTGATAGTAGACGAATCGGATAAGGAGGACTCACGATGATTGCCATGCTCATCGCTGTTGCGGCCGCCATGGTGGTGGCCCATGAACTGGCCCATGTTGTCACCACGCTAGCTTTCGGAGGCCGCTTTGAAGGGGTCGTCGTCAAGCCTGTGCTCGCCGTGGGTGTGAAGATCCGGGTCGATGCGTTGAGTGCCCGTCAAGTCGCGTGGACACTGATTGCGGCTCCCTTGGCGGAGGTGTTGGTGGTGGCTGCGGCGTGGGCGATTCAGCCCAGCGCGTGGAGGCTGTGGCTGATGCTCCTCGGGGTCCAGTGGGCGATGAATTGGACGCCATGGCCGTGGTTTTCTACCGATGGGCGAAGGCTTTGGACGTTGCTGCATGGCGATCCGATGACCTCTGACGAGGAATGCGATGGCGCTAGCGCTTCATGATGCTGGGCGCCCGAGGATCCGTACTCGGTCCTACCCCAGGCTTCGGCCCCGTGGTTGACCATGACAGCAATGCGTGGCTGTGGGGGATTGCGTGGCCGGTCGCGAATCCGTCCCGTTGGGATGATCGGGGTCGGCCGCGCATTGACGGCAATATTCCTTAACCACCATGGCGGGCAGATCTGTCCGTCCTCCCGAACGTTTCAACCCGCAGCATGGACAATCCCAATAGTACATTGGCTTCACTCCCTATCACCCGTTTATATCAAATTTTGAGAGGAGTTGCGATTTCATGACCACTATTCGGCCCGAATCATTGGCGGAAGGACTTGCGCTGATCGCGGAGGGACTGGACCACGTGGAGGCGGCCCCAGACCCGGTGGAGCGTCAATCGATTGTGTCCGCCGTCCGGGGTATCCTTCAGACCCTTGCCGGTGAAGTAGGGCATCCGGACGCGTTGACATGGCCGCACGACCCAGGCTGGGTTTCGCCCTTTTCGGCACGGGACCTCTGATCGTCGCGTTTGGACGCGGCGTCAGCATGGGAGACGCCAACGCGGTGGCTCAAGGGTTCCCGCAACCGCGTCGAAACGATCGCGGATCGTCTCGCAGCTGTGTGTGAGCCCCGCATCTTGCGGGGCTGCGGTGGGCGCATTCTCTTCAGGAGGTGCGCCCATGCGCCAGAACGTCAACGGTATCACGTACGACACCAGTACGTTGACGCCGCTCCATTTGTGGCACAACCACTGCCCGCCCGACCATCCGCAGTATCAACGCTACATCGTCTATCGCCACCACGTCGATTGCTACGTGGTTTGGGTGAAGACCGGCATCCGCCGTGGCGGTCTCAACCAGCTGGTGGTGATCAATCATGTCGGCCTGACGGCCCTCTATCGGGGCACTGAAGCCCAAGACCGGCGGCGGTCGCTGGCCCGAGTGCTCCAGCAGCTGGCGGTGGATTCTCAGGAGGTTGGGTAGATGCTGATGATTGTCCATCTCGAGTGGCCCCGGCGTATTAGCCTCTATGACGGGCGTCGTCCGATCGGGCGGAATTTGCAAAGTACCGCAGCAGTCCAAGACTGCCTGCAGGACGACCCGGCGGCCCCAGTTTTGGTGGCGATGGCCGATGAGGCTTTGCATCCCAACGTGTCCCTCGTCCTGGATGTGCCCGGTGCTTCCATCCCGAGGACCGAATGGCCGGACGGCCAATGACCGGCAGGTTTGTCAACTCCCGGTTTCCGGATTTGGATCGCGATCAGCGCGCCGTTCATCTGTCGGCGTCCGCCCCAAGGTACCACCGCTTGTATTTTCCCTGTCGAAACGACATAGCGTAGATTGACCCGACTTGCTACGGGGCACCCTAATTGGAAATGATTTCTTTACGAGGGGCAGAGGGTCCACTATGATAAGAAGCAACAGATGGACAAGGACGGAGAACATTGTGGCTATTAATCGGAACACAGAGGACAGCTGGAACGCGCTAGATCCGGAAGCATTGGCGAGACATGTACTCCGACGTCACCACTTCGAAGAAACGATGCCTGTCCCTATCATTGACGTTTGCTTAGCCGAAGGCATCAGAGCTGTACGTCAAGCGACGTTTAGGGATCCGGCCGTTTCCGGCATGATTCGCTATGTTGGCGATGGCCATGTTATTTATGTGCGGGCCACCGACCCGCCGGCTCGTCAGCGCTTCACCATAGCTCATGAACTGGGGCATTATCTTTTGCAAATTCGCGGTGTTCGTGACAACACAGAATTAAACGCAATTGAGCGTGGAAACGTGGAGGCGCTGTACCGTCGGGCGGGGCAGGTGGACGATGAAGAGCGTGCGGCCAATGCGTTTGCAGCTTCCTTGTTGATGCCTGCCCCGATTTTGCGAAAACTTGGCGACACCTATAAGCCGCGCGTTTTAGCAGGGTTCTTAGCCGTATCGGAGGAGGCGTTGAGAATTCGCCTGCGAAGCTTTGCCTAGTAATGAGGTCCCCACTCTTGATCAGGCCGATGTCTCCTATACAGGGGCAGAAATCCTCCGCGACATTGCTGACGAGGTTGTGAATGATGAACCGCCCGCAGAGATTATTCGTTTTGAGCAAGAGGCGTATGAGAAGGGGTTCCGACAAAGCCTCCAGCTTCGCGAATGGTACGCCAAGGGAATACTCTTCGGGCTTGGTACGGAAGCAGCAGCCTCTTTAGTCATCATTTTTTGCTTGGTGACGGACGTCTCCGTTTAAGTCCTTGGATCGGTAGGCACCTTCTTTCTGGGTGTTTTTGGTCAAATTGCTGCGTTAGCGCGCGTCGTGGTCCGCCATCTATTCCCTGCCATGGATTTAGAGAAGTAAGCCGCCATGCGGTTCATTCGTGTAGCGAACGGATTGACGGGTCTATAACACCTCACTGGATTGCCGCTCCTCCGCGGGCCCGCGCGTGAGCGTTGACTATGAGCTATCAGCTATTCGGTCGTAGCTGTGGAAGCGATGCATTTCGGCCTCGCACAGGAAATCACGCAAGGCCGTCTATTGGGAGTAAATTTCCGCCTTTGCCCATTTTGTTGAATACGGTTGATGACCCGGCACTCCTGCCGGGTTTTTGGTGTGCAGTTTGCATTGGCAAGTCTGGAGTGGCGCTATCGATTGCCGCGTAATAGGAGGGTCTCTTCATGAACGCCCATACCCATGTTCTCGGTGGGCTGGCTGTGGCCGGCCTGGCGGTCTCCCGTCGGCGTGCCCCATCCCGTGACGCTGGCCGTTGCCAGCGGGTTTGGCGGGCTCGTACCGGATTGGGATCATCCGCATTCCACGATCGGCCGGTGGATCCCGTGGCCGGCTGTCTCGCACTCGCGGGGCCCGTACCTGCCGCCGGCGGTCGGGCGCGCGGGCTTCCCGCATGCGATCTGGCACCGCCATCAGGCCCATTCGATCGTCGGGACGGCGGCGGCGGACGTGGCCTTTGCCTTGTTGGCTTTCATCGTCTGGATGGGGATTCGTGGGGTGGGCCACGGTCTGCTGGCCGGGTTCACGTTTCCCGTGCCGTGGGTTCTCTTGGGTCTGTTCCTCGGCGGCCTCAGCCACTTGGCCCTGGATGGCTTCAACGAAACCGCGCAATGGTGGCTCTGGCCCTTTTCCACCAAGGGCTTTCGCTGGCCGATTCATGCGCCCGTGAAGCGCATTGATGCCCCGGTGTCATTGGCCTTGACGGTCGTGGTCCTGCTTTTGGCGTGGCACGTCGGGCACATGCCGATGCTGCGTCTGATGCGAACTGCTGGGCCATCCGCCGCCAGCGGATGAGCGGGATCAGCTGTCACGTCAGATACCGAAAGAAGGGATCTGGAATGGCGATAGCCGTGACCGGCGTCGCGACAGCCGACGACTGGTCTCTGAAAGCACGGTGGTCGATTGGGCGCCAAGCCTGGCTGGTCCAGGCCGAACATCGGATGCCCGAGCGGGGCGGGTGGATTCGCGGGTGGCTGGCGACAGAGGCAGGAGCGCCTGCGGAGTTCAATCTCCTCACCGACGCGCTGGTCGCCATTGAGCGTTTTCTCGATGCGCCGACGTGGGCGCGTTGCCGGGAGTTCAGCGGGGTGTAGCGAACCCCAAAGGCCCAGCCCGGGTCCCCCGGGCTGGTGCGAGCTGTCGAGGTGATCGCTCACATGATGACGTTTAACGTGACCATCAACGATGGGGTGCACGTCTTAAGCCATACGATTCGTACGGGCGACGGCGACGACTTGCCGCGACTGGTAGCCCAAGCGGTTCAGCAAACGATAAATCCGGGCCCAGCGCGGTTGTCGGTATGGCATGGCGCTTCCCGGCCGGGCATGTGGTGGGATTACGACGTGGACATCGTTCCGCAAGCCGGGGCGTCTCGGACCCTCTCTGCACATGTCTCGGTGGCTCATCCGGTTCCCCAAGCTTCTTAACACAGTCCAGCGCGTCCCGCGCCGGAACGTTGCGAGCATCTTCATCACAAAACCCAAAACACGAAGGAGTGGTTGTGTCATGATGAACGTCATTATTCTCGAAGGTCGTTTAGTTGCCGATCCGGAGCTTCGCTACACCCCCCAAGGCGTGCCCGTGGCCCACTTCCGCATGGCCGTGGATCGCCCGTTCGTTGGCCAGGACGGTAATAAAGAGACGGACTTTTTCCAGCTCGTGGCGTGGCGCAAACTCGGAGAGACGGTCGCCAATAACCTGACCAAGGGCCGTCTCGTCAGTGTGCGCGGGCGGCTTCAAATGCGTCAATATGAGGCGCAGGACGGATCCAAGCGCACGGTGTACGAAATCAACTGCGACGAGGTCAACTTCCTGGATCGCCGCCCCGAGGGTGCCGGTGCTCCGGGCGATGCCGGGGCTTCCACCCAGACCGAGGAGCTTCCCGACGATCTCCCGTTTTAAGCGACTTGCATGGGCCCCGACCGGGTTGCGGTCGGGGCTTTTTGTGGTGGCCCGCCGCCTGACGGCGGCCGAACGAAGCTCGGAAGGAGTTGATGCGGATGCCGAAGGCGTGGACGCTTCAGCGTTGGCCTGAACCGGACCCTGACATCCGGTGCGATTTTTGCCACCGGGAGCCGGCCGTCGGTGAACTGTGTGCAGGATCGGTGGCGGGGTGGGTAGTGGGGGCCGCGTGTTGGCACGGGCGCTTAACGCGTGGCACCCCGGTCTGGGCAACGGAAAGGAGGTCATCGCCATGCGATTGCCGGTGATCTGGCGTTGGTCGTGTGGGATCTGCGGGACCCGTTATCCCACGGCGCGCCAAGCGCGGGCATGCCAACGCGGCGTGCATAAGCACTGCTCGCTCTGTGGACTCGTGGGTGCGGCCGACGAAATTTTCTGTGAACGGGATGGAAGCCGTTTGGTGCGAGCTAACGCGCCCCACGACGCAGAGGGAGGACGAGGATGAACTGGATGCGACAAAACCCACTCTGTCCCAAATGCGGACGGGAAATGGCAGGCCCCAATTATGACAGGCTGAGCGACCGGCTGAACTATCAGTGCTTGTGTGGGTTCCACACGAGTCGCGTGACGCTGGACAAAATGGATCAAGTTTGGTACTCCACGGATGCCGTTGACCGGGAATTAGGAAAGGGTGTGAGTGCCCCATGACTGACCCCGTGGCGATTCCAGAGGTGACGCCATGAACACGATTGTCCACGGCCTGAGCTGGGGCCTCTTCTGGGGCGACGTGGGGACACTGGTGTGGATGCGACGGGGGTGGCGGCGATGAGCATTCGGGTGGTGGAAGGAGCAACGGTATGAGCGAGGATCGCTTAACTATCGAATGGCACGATGACGGTCTCG
>NZ_JABBVZ010000117.1 GCF_012933365.1 Sulfobacillus harzensis
CGAAGACCGAGTCCGCCAGCCCTTACAGAATTTGGAGTCTTGAAAAACTGTTTACACAAAATCCTTGACACTCCTGCCTGGAAACCCTGTCCGCGCGAGAATTGGCCAATATCAAGCTCACGATGTCAGGACAATAGTTTTTCCTCGAGGGCTTCTCCACGCACGGGGTACGGCACCAACTGTCGTAAACGCAACCGCAGACAGAGTTCCCGATACATCCTAGGGACGGTTGTAATGGTTGGATTTGCATTGCAAATATGGGTAGGTTAGTATGATTTCACATATGCTTTAATGTAGATGTGAATTGATGGGAACAATGGACTTAAGGAATGAATGGGATTATCAGAGAGGAGGCCCCGTTATGTCGCGCTCTACCAACACAAAGCAGAACGACGGGCCCGAAGTGCAACCCGAACGGCCGAGCACAGATAATGTGGTGGGAACCGTGAGGTTCAAAGACCTTATTATCAATCGCAGCTTGCGCACGGGTGGGGCGCCCCGGGTTAGTTTTCCCCAAGAACTTCCTGAGGGGCTCCAAGAAAAATGGGGTTCGGTGTTTGCGGCGACTCTTACGCCGGAGGACGTGGAGCAAATAGAGCTGGCGGCCCACGAGGTACGCCCCCGCTTTTTCCGGGAGCGTTTCGGAGACAATGCCAAAAAGTAGTCCCATTCGGATCTTCCTGGATTCCAGCATTTTGCGTGTCTTTACGTTAGGCAATAACGCCTTGAGTTCCCTTGTAATGCTCCCCCTGATTGGTTGTCCGATCGAGATTGTACTATCGTCCTACACACTAAGCGAAACCTTGGAAGTTCTCTCACGACCGAATGTACCACCAAAGGCGCGCATTGCGGTCATTCAAGGATTGGCGTTTGCCATATTGCAAGGAGACTGGCACGTCCACCTAGAGGATCCCGACCCGGCCGTAGTTGAAGCTATGGGACAATATTGTCGAGATGAAAAAGACTGGCCCGTTTTGGCCGATGCACAAGCTGAGGCGTGCGACTTTGTCCTCACCTACGACCACGACCTTCTGGAAATGGGGGACGAATCGCCTATCCGCTGCATTGACCCGGAAACGTTAGGGTCGATTTTCGAAAATGATCCCGACATTCAGACGGTTGTTGCTCAAGTAGAGGCGGAGTTCAAGAACTTGACGCCCACTTCATGACCGGGACAAGCCGTAACTGCTGAAACGGCCCTAAAGACCCGGTAAAAGCGCAATCGCCATTCTTCAACGCCGTCGGCTGCGTTCGCCTTCCGGGTAATTTGTCGGGCGCCATTCTGGAATGGTGTCGCGTTGGGCCTGCGGTGTGCGGATCCGACGGTGCCTAGCCATCCGATGCCGCCGAACCGTATAGAAGCGTGTCCAGCCCAGCCGCACGATACGGCGTCCGGTCATGACTTCGACGGTCCGCACTGTCTTCCGCTACTTGCGCCAAATCCATAGGGCAGCAAGAACGGCCCCGTAACTGCCCACCAAAGCAATTTGAGTGGCCCCACTAGAGTCCCACCTCAGCAGCAGCATTTTCGCGGAACAGCGAGCCTTCCCGAATGTATCGGCGTACCATGTCCACACTCCGGTGTCCTGTTTGGGCCATAATCACCCGCTCAGCCACACCCGCCTGTGCAGCCGATGTCGCTAGCCCCGCCCGCAAGCTGTGACCCGCATATTGCGCTGGGTCGAGGCCGGCGGCTTCTGCCTAACGCTTTACGATGAGCGCCACGGCCTTATCGCTCAGCTGACCGGTCTGCATCTGGCCATGCCGATTGATGGCACGGAATAGGGGACCGTCTTCGATTCCCGAGGCCTCAAGCGACCGCACGGGGCACGTCTCGCGATGCGAGCCGTAGGGAATGCCCACCAATCGGCCTTCGCCTTCTTGATCCGTCTTCGACCGCCGCAGGTGAATCGTGAGTCCGGTCGCGCAACTGTCCGACTCGCTGTTGGGCCACTAGCGAAGGGAAGGTTCTCACGCTACTCCGCGGCTGATGGCGTTGCCACCTACAGAGTTGGCGGCCGAACGCCATGCCCGCGCCGAGCGGGTCCGCCAGAAAATGCATGCCCTCTTAAACGGTGAGTTGGACGAGTGGTTCTTCGCGGGGACCACGTTGGATGGCGTGGGCATTTAACCGTGGTCCGACCGGGCCAGCTGACACCCGATTGTGCCCAGCTTCCTCATGAGCGAGGTGACCGCTGATGGATCCGAATGTGCGTCGGCAGCCGATCCCGTCTCTGCATGTGGTGCCGGGTTTGTCGCCGGAGGAGAGGGAGGGGGAGCGCTCATGAAGCTGTCCGGTATAATCCCTTCTCCGTGCGCCAAGAACCGCTCAAGAGTGTATGGGCGGGCATTCGACGGGTCCATGGTATCGCCCAACGCGGCAAGGCCCCTGCCGTCACCGCGGACATGCAGGCGATGGGGTGGCCGTGGGAAAAAATCGCCCTGACCCCGGTTTGCACTGGGCCCGCGCCTAAGTCGTCAATCCGACCAGGGCTCCGGGCACGTCGGTAATGGCGTTCTGGGCACCGGGCATGCGAGCGCGGGTGGCCATGGCCGCCTCCTCAATAGAAGCAGGCATCGACCGGACTTTACCGGATGGAGGGCACCTGTTATGCTAAGGGTACCATGGAAGGATGGGTGACAATGTTTTCTCCTCTCGCGATTGCCAATGCGCCTTAACGGGAGAGATCTGCCCTTTTTCCGAGTTCACCTCAGGGTCTGATCCTCCCTCCGCATTTCGCATTCGGGGGGATTTTTTATGTCATCCAATCGAGATGTGGTACTCCTGGCCATCGATGACGCCACCGTCACCTTGGGTTCGCAATTTCGCGAGGTGGCCCTAGGACTTCTTATTACCGGACTTAACCCAGCATCGTCCAGTTACGCATGGTACTTCCTCGCCGGTTCCATTCCCGGACTGGTGCTAGCTCGGGCGTATGCTTGGGCGAGCAGCCGGTTCGGCGCACGCCAGGCGATGATGGCTACCTATGGTGCGCGGATGCTCATGGCCTTGGGCTTGTGGCGCGTACAAAATTTCTGGGCGGCGCTCGCCCTCTTGGCCGGCATTGCAACCGGCAGCGGCTTTTATTCCGCCGCTCAATCCCACTATGTGGCGAATCCGGGAGACTTTCGGGGCACCCGTCATGTCATCATGCGGCTGCGCCAATCAGAGAGCGCCGTGCGGTTGGTCGGGCCCATGCTGGCAGGCCTGGTACTCTCCCTCATTGGATATCGAAGCGGTTTTCTATTGTCCGCCGGGGCTTATGGGATTGCCGGCATGCTGATTGCGCGCTTGTCCCGTGACACTCGTCCGCGTCAGCCGGCTCGCTATGAATCCATCGACTGGCGTCCCGACGGACCGTCTGTGGCCATGATGACCCTGAGCTTCTTGACATGGCAAGCCAATACCTTGGCGATGGCCTACACGTTTCACATCCTGCATCGGCAATCGTTCGGCTATGGCCTGACGTTGGCGGTGTGGGGCGGATCAGGGCTGGTCGCGAGTCTTCTCCTATCCCGTATCCAGGTGCGTCCCCTGACCTGGATTCCGCCCATGTTTTTGGGGCTGGGCATCAGTTGGCTGGTTTTGTCCCGGGGCGTGTCCTTTCCCGTTTTTGTGGTCCTGGGAGGCATTGAGGGGTTTTGCGGGTGGATGGTTGAGGACCTGGCTGCTGCGTTGGTTTTGTCCCAGGCTCCGCCGGGCCGAGCCGGCTATGCACGAGCCAAATTGGGTGCGTTTGAAGAAATCGGATCCATTCTGGGTACGGTGGCCATTTTGCTTGTTCCCTCGACCTGGCTGATCTTGCCTCTCTATGCAGTTTTAGGCCTGCTGGGCATCGCTGGCGCGGTTATGGGGGGGCTTATTGGCTACCTTCCGGGGCGCCGGGCAGGGAATTCGCCGCCCATGGGCGAAGCCTGAGATACAGCGGGAGGGATACCGTGGCGATTTATGCGGTAGGCTTGATGTCGGGAACCTCGGCGGATGCGATTGATGCGGCACTAATTGAGATCAGGCGGCCAGACGACGCCTTTCCCGGCGTGGCGCTGGTCCACGCGATTTACGATCCGATTGACGGCACGGTGCGGCGCGATATTTTCCAAGCCTTTTCGCCTTCGGCGCCGATTGTCTTAGCGGGACGGCTTGATCGGGTCCTCGGGGAAACGTTTGCTCGGGCGGCCAATCGGGTGATTGCGGAGGCGGGCATCGACCCCAGTCAGGTATGCGTCATCGGCTCTCATGGGCAGTCTATCGCCCATTACCCCAATGGGCCGGGTGGATTTACCTGGCAAATCGGCAATCCGGCTGTCATTGCTGCACGTACCGGGATTGACGTGGTATCTCACTTTCGGTCCATGGATATCGCTTTGGGTGGACAAGGTGCGCCGCTGGTACCCTATTTTGACTGGGCCATCTTGCGGCATCCCGAAGAAGATCGGGTGGTGCTCAACATTGGCGGCATCGCCAACGTGAGCTGGATTCCGGCTCAGGCGCCATTAGAGGCCATTTTGGGCTATGACACGGGCCCCGGCAATATGGTGTTGGATGGTGCCGCAAACCTGTTGAGCGAGGGTCGCCTGACCTTTGACAAAAACGGGCAATGGGCGAGCCGCGGCCAAGTGGACGAGGCGCTCTTGAATCAATGGCTGGCCCATTCTTATTTTTCCGAGACACCGCCGAAAAGTACCGGCCGGGAGCAATTTGGCCTGCCCTACGTGGCGGAGCGTGTGGCGGAAGGGAGAGCCCTGGGGCTATCCGACGCCGACATTCTGCGAACGCTGACCGTATTGGTGGCATCCAGCATTGCGGATGGGATAAAGCGGGTGACCCGGGGCCCGATCGCGCTTATTGCATCCGGTGGCGGGGTGAAAAATAAGCTGTTGATGGCCGAACTGGCGTCCCGGTTGGCGCTTCTTCGGCCATGGGAGACCAGCGGTGCCTATGGCCTGCCCGAGGACGCCAAGGAAGCGATGGCCTTTGCGTATCTGGCCTTCCAGTTGGTTCGTCGACGCCCTACCAGCATCCCCGGTGCTACCGGGGCCAATCGCTCGCATCTGCAGGGCAGCCTGACGCCGGCCGGGGCGATCTTTCCGTAGCTGATTATCTTGGATAAGCTGTAAATAGAGGGCGAAAGCCCGCTACTTTTTTCGCGTCCCCAGACAGAGAACGCGAGACGGCAGGGAGGGGACGAGGTGGATCGGGACATTCCGAGCCTCCGATATGGTTGGCTGGTTTTCTCAGTGACAAGTCTAGGCGTCATGTTGGTTCAACTGAACATTGGATCGTTGTATGTTGCGTTGCCCGCCGTGGTGGCGCATTTTCATGCCGGTCCGGCGGCCTCTATCTGGATTCTTCTTACCTATCAGCTGTTCAACACCGTGCTGATACTTCTGTTCGGCAAGTTTTCGGATATCTTTGGCCGCCGCCAGCTCTATCTGGCCGGGTTTTTGGTATTTACCGCGGCCAGTTTAGTGATTGGGTTTTTAGACAATGTGGCCTCGCTTCTGGTGCTTCGGGTATTGCAGGCGGCGGGCGGGGCGCTCATCATCACCAATACCACCGCACTGATTACGGACGCTTTTCCACGGGAGCATTTGCAGTCCGGATTGAGCATGAATGTGCTGGTGAGTTCTGCGGCTCAACTCTTGGGTCCCATCGCTGGGGGGCTCTTGGCGACGCTGGCCGGTTGGCAATGGGTGTTTTGGTTTAATGTACCGTTCGGCATCGCCGGCATTGTGTGGGGGATGGTGGCGCTCGCACCGCAAAGGAAGCCCAGCTATCGGGAGCCCATTGACGGTTGGGGCAATTTATTTGCCTTTCTTAGCTTAAGCGGCATCATTCTGGCGGTGTCGGAAGGCGGGATTGTGGGCTGGGGCGCACCGGTCGTGCTGGTCGGGTGGGCATTGGCGGTTGTGTTGGGACCGATTTTCATTCTTCATGAGCGCCGCACTGCTCATCCCATGGTCGACTTGGCTCTCTTTAACATTCGCCCTTATGCGATGGCGAATGTGGCGGCTTTTTTGAACGCCATGGCCCGGTCCACCGTGGTTTTGCTGGTTGCTCTTTTCTATCAATCGCTGTACCACCTGTCGCCGCTTCAAGCCTCGCTAAGGGTCATTCCGGTCACCGTGGGGATGGTCATCGCGGCGCCCTTGTCAGGCCGCCTGGCGCGCCGTTATCCGGCCAGAATTTTGTCGACGGCCGGTCTTGTGGCGACCATGCTTGGTCTCATCATCCTGGTTTTTTTGCTGTCGCTCAACATTCCTTTTTGGCTGGTCGGCATCGCCATTTTCTGCACGGGTTTTGGCTCGGGATTCTTCCTGACACCCAATACCAGCTCGATTATGTTGTCCATTCCCGCCTCGCATCGCGGGATGGTCAACGGCATCCGCTCCATGTTGCAGAATATGGGATTGGTGCTGAGCACCGCGCTGTCGTTGACGCTCATTGCCAACAATCTGCCGCCCCGGTTAAAGAATGCCATGTTTTTGGGGACCGTGACCCGCATTCCACTCACCGATATCGCCCGTTTCATTGACGGGTATCGATATGCTTTCGCGGCGATGGGGATCGCCACGGTCTTGGGTATTTTCACTTCGTTGATGCGGGGAAAAGTGCAAAGCCGATCTACTTTCTAGGGGCGTTCGGCGGCGGGTGGGATTGGATTGATGTAGACATCGCGGCCTGCACCAAGACCGAATCCCGCCATCAACAGCACCACGACCAACAACAGCATCAGGGGCATCGTCCAGGCGCCGGAGGCACTATGAAGAAGGCCAACCGTAAATGGCCCGGCGGCCGCCAAGAGATACCCGATGGATTGAGCCATGCCGGAAATTTGTCCGGCTTGGTGGTGAGTGTGGGTGCGAAGGCTGAAAAAGGCTAATGCCAAGCTAATGCTGGCACCGGCGCCAAACCCGATGAAAATGACCCAAATGATGGACAGCACGATACCCTGGGTGATGAGGAGACCGAGGTAGCCAACGAAAAACAGGGCTGAAATGGCGGCCACCAGATTTTGTTGGCGGCGCTGACGGCCGGCCATGATGGGGACCAGAAAAGTGCCGGGAAGGCTGACAATCTGCATTAAGGATACCAGCCACCCCGATAGGGAAAGGGAGAGCCCACGGTCGTGCAGCAGGGTGGGAAGCCAGGCCACGTTGACATAAAACAAGAGCGACTGCAATCCCATAAAGAAGGTAATCTGCCATGCAACAGGCGATCGCCACATGCCGCCCATTTGGGTCGCGTCAGGGAGATGGCGCTGCCGTAAATGCGGCAGCCACAGCAACAGGGCTACCACCGTAAGAATTGCCCAGGTGAGCAGGGCGCCACGCCACCCAAGCCCTAGGCCATGGGCCAGAGGAACGCTGATTCCGGAGCCCAACCCGGCAAAAATATTCATCACCGTGGTGTAGACCCCGGTCATGAGGCCAATGCGTTGCGGGAAATCGCGCTTAACCAGGCTGGGTAACAGGACGTTGCCAATGGCAACGCCGGCCCCGACCAGAAACATTCCCGCTAACAGCGCCGCCGCCGTTCCTAAAGACCGGCACAATGTGCCCGCCAAGAGGATGATGAGGCCAATATACAACGTCCGTTCCAAGCCGAGACGACGTGCGGCGCGCGGGGCGATGGGAGAAATGAGGCCAAAGGCGATGAGCGGCAAGGTCGTCACCATGCCAGCCAGTCCCGGAGACAGGCCGGTGCCGCGGGAAATTTCGGCAATGAGTGGTCCCACGCCGGTGATGGTGGGGCGCAGATTGGCGGCCATGATGAGAATGGATACCATGATGAGCCAACTGGTGCGGGTTGTACGGGTTTGGGCAATGCGCTGGTTCGTCTGTTTTCCTCCGTTCCGTCCTTAGCCGTGCTATTTTACCCTAAGTCTATCATGCGAACAATATGCGGAAGGTTGCAACTCTCGACAGGAGGGGATGCGTGGTGCGGGATTCCGCAACATCGATTGTGGCCGCGTCGTATGCGGCGGGATTGGCAGGTACCATGGCGGAATTCGCTGTACCGCCCGTGATGCCGGTGTTGAGGCAGCACTTTCATAGCTCTGATGCCCTCGACAGTCTCTTGATGGGGGCTTTTGCGCTGGCAGCCATGGCGTCAGCACTCGCGGCCGGACGCCTCGCCAACCGTTGGGGCGTCAACCGGGTGGCGCTGGGTGGTTTGATGGGATTGGCTCTAGGGATGGCGTTGGGGTGGGCGAGTTTCTCCGGAGACACCATGGCAGGATTTTTGGCGGCCCGTTTACTGGCTGGATGCGGGTTCGGCCTCATTTCGGTGGCGGCACCGGCGAAGATTAGTCAGCAGGTCGAGGGGGCCAAGATGGCTCGGGCATTGGCCATTTGGGCTACTTGGGTGCCCGTGGGGAGCTTAATCATGTTTCTTTTGGGGCCGCACCTGGTCGGGCCTGCCCATATCCTTCCGCTGACCGTCGCGGAATGGGGCATGGAAGGTCTCGCGGCCGTGCTCCTGGTTCAGACCTCGAATCCCCGACCGTCAGCCCGTTTAAGCCCTGAGGCGGCATCCACCCCGTGGGTGCTTCCGATGATTTTTGTGGCGGGTGCGTTTGCCTTCTTCACAGCCCAGCAATTTGCGCTGAGCACCTGGCTTTCTACCTGGCTGACCCGCGACTTTTTCGTGACGCTTTCCACGTCCGGTCTCGTTGGGGCCGCCGCCAGCGTGGTGGGGGCATTGGGAAACTTGGCGGGGGGACCGTTTGTGGGCGCGCGTCCCAAAGTCTGGCCTTTTTTAGCGTCCGGCACGGTGATGACCGGCCTATGGTTGCTGCTCGGGGTGCGGGCTTTGGCTCTCGCCATTGTGTTCACACTTTTGCTGAACTTGGTCGGCGGGCTCATTCCGACGGTGGTGTTCGCGGCACCGCGACTGGTTTCCGAGCATGACGGCACCGTAGCGCCGGCGATGGCATTTGTCATTGTGGGAGAAAATCTCGGCATCGTCGTTGGACCGCTCTTGTTTTCGATTATGATGGCTGGCAACCACTTTGCTCGCGGTTTTCAGGGATTGGCCATATTGGGCGCGGCGATGACGCTTGCGTTAGCCCTCTTTTTCCGGCAAACGCGCCGTCTGGGCCAACTGGGTGGGCGATCGGCGTAAGGCCTTGGCAATTGGTTATGATATCCAGTGGAGGTGGGTTAATGAAGACCAGACGATTGGGATCACAGGGATTAGTGGTTTCGGAATTGGGCCTGGGTTGCATGGGGATGTCGGATTTTTACGGGGGCCGCGATGATGAGGAATCAATGCGCACCATTTACCGGGCCATCGACCTGGGTATCACGTTTATTGATACTGCGGACATGTACGGCCCCTTTACCAATGAAGAGTTGGTGGGACGCGCGCTCAAGGGGCGTCGGGATCAGGTGGTGCTGGCGACCAAATTTGGCAACCAGCGCTCCCCGGATGGTCGATTCCTGCGCATCAACGGTACTCCGGAATATGTGCGCCAAGCCGCCGAAGCGTCGCTGAAACGCTTAAACGTTGAGGTTATTGATTTGTATTATCTTCATCGGGTGGATCCCACCGTCCCCATCGAGGATACTGTGGGGGCGATGGCAGAACTGGTGCGGGAAGGCAAAGTGCGCTATTTAGGGCTCTCGGAAGCGGCGCCGGCCACTATCCGCCGTGCCCATCAAGTCCATCCCATGACTGCGCTGCAAACCGAGTACTCGCTCTGGAGCCGCGATCCGGAGGATGAGATCCTGCCCACCGTCCGGGAACTGGGCATTGGATTTGTCGCCTACAGTCCGCTAGGAGCCTTTTCATTTAATCCGAACCCGCACGGCGCGCGGGTTTGACGCATTGGACGCTGCGATTTTCCTACA
>NZ_JABBVZ010000118.1 GCF_012933365.1 Sulfobacillus harzensis
TGAGGGTCGAGTTAACGGGCTACTCTACATGCGGAGCGACGGCATCGCGGACCGACTACGCACACAAGCTGCTAGGCCCGCAGTGAGCTCCTGGGCACGCTGAAGTTCCCAGGAAGCATCTTGTCCCCCAGCGCGACATAGGATGCGGCGCCTAAGCGTGTCTGGCCTAGCCCGCAACCGCACAACCAATAGCAACCCACCAGAAATGGCATGGGCCAGGCGACCACCTTCGTCAGCCGATTCTATCACCCGTGGTAGAATGACCACGCGGGTTCCTCCGCTCCGCATCACCGGCCACAAGGCGGCAAGACCGGCCTGGCTGATTCCACCGCCAAAACTGTCACCGGGCGATCGCGGCCAGAAATCGGTGAGTCGATCCACATCCATCAGCCAATAGGCGACGCCGGCCGCCTCCAACTGGGCGGCCACCGCTTCCGCGGTGGTGGTTTTTCCCACCCCGAGCGCCCCTGTGATGACCACGACCGGAACCACCCCCCACCAATCCTCGGCTCGCTGGCCTGCCTCTTGTATCCAGCCATGCTTGCCTTTCATATAAGCTTGAATATCGTGCGGGTACTGGAGGGCCAGGCGTTGTTTTAAAGCGCCATACACGGCGGCTTCATCGGGAAAGGCGCGCAGATAGTCGCGAAAGGCAAGATGCGAGGCAATCTCGGGATGGCCCACCGGGTACACATGAAGATGATGCGTCGGTTGGATCCCGCCTTTTTGGTAGAACCGGCGGCCGGTTATCCCATGTTCACCGAGCGCACGGTAGCCGAGTGATTTCAGAACGCCATCCTCGCGCTCCCACGCCCCAAGGTTTGAAACGACGCCCAAGAGATCGATAATGGGTTTGGCCGCAAGGCCTCGAACAGCGGTGGAGCCAATATGGTGGAGAAAAAGGAGCGGCTGCGACAAGGCGCCGGTAATCCGTTGCGCTTCAGCAGCGAACTCCTCGGGCCATTGATGATTGTACGGGACTACCTCCACGCGTCGCATTGCCCACCTCCTCCCCTTATCCTAAAGGATTTGAAGGAAGAAGTCGTTGATCTGGTCGGCAAGAACCGTCAACGGAGGATTGATGGGGCCACCCCGGTCCACCAGCTCGTGGCCGGCGTGCTTGACCAGAACCTCCTCCACGGGCACGCCCGCCTGCGCCAACTTATCACGCAATAGCTGCGACTGCCGAGGCGGCACAATGCGGTCCCGGGTTCCCTGAATAATGAGAAACGGCGGCGCGCCCCGATGGACGTAAGACACCGCGCTCTCGTTTTTGACTCGTTCCCAAGTCATGACCCCAAAAACCGGATTTGGCTCCAGTCCATGACGACGCCGCCATTGCAGCGCAAACGCATGTCGATCCGTTGGTCCGAACAGATCGACAACCCCTTCAACAATCGGCTGCGGATAAGGGCCCTCGGTTTCCAGGGTTAGGCCAACAAATGCCGACAACTGCCCCCCAGCGCTGTCCCCCATGACGGCCATCTTTTCGTTGTCAATCCTGAGGTGCGTCGCATGATCGCTCAGGTATCGCACCGCTCGCCTCGCGTCATGAAGCGGCTCTGGCCAGGGATAGAGAGGCGCCAGGCGATAGTTTATGGTTACGAAATCATCCCCTTCTTGAATCAACTTCCGCTCGACCATTACTAGGAGGCGGTTGTGCGGCGTATTGCGATTGGAGATACGCGCCGTACCATAACGAAGCGCACCACCATGGATGTACACCACGACGGGACGCTTCTTTGAGCCGGCGTGATCCGGACGAAACAGATAAAGAGTGACCGGCTGATGGTCTACCCGTTCATAAACAATCCGCTGGCGCTGGCCCAAAAGCCGGGTATTCCATCGTCGGACACGGACAGGCGTTGGCCGACGGGTCCCTGAAACCGCCACTCCTGAGAGCAACATGCCCCCCAGCACTGCCCACAACAGTATTCGACTAAAACGCGAAAATCGCATATGAATCCACCTAGTCTCATCATTTCAAGCTGGTGGTTTCAACATGCGTCTCGCGCCTCCTAATCAGTCTGGTTAATGCTGGGTTCGTCACAGGCGGTTCTGATTTCCCGGATCCGGAGCGACAAGGGGCGCGAATATTATGCCGAGTTTCTTTTTATCGCCCGTCGCGGTACCCACCTGCCCGAGGATTCGCTATAATGAACCTAGAACATAGTGGTCGCTTGAGGGGGTCGATTTTTTGCTGGTCGTTCTCTACATCCTTATCATCACCGGAATCCCCGGGGCCATTTTATCCATCCCGGTCATGAAGTACCTCCGTGAGATGAAGGCATCACAAGGAACCACAAAAACGCATGGCCATGCGTTTTAACTGACAGGCGCCGGAAGGCGCCTTTTCTTTTGTCCTTGGGTAATGATGGTGACCACCTGAACTCAACCCGCTTTTAACACCCTCCCTGACAGGTGAGTCCTCTGTCCCATCGAAACCGCGTCATAGGTTGGGGAGGTGAGTTTGTTGTGATGAAAGCCAAGTCGCCACAGTCAAGACCGCGAGACGCGGGAACCCCAGAGTTCGCATCGTGAACTCTAGGGAGGCGTCCGTCGTGGGACTGGCGTCTAAAATTCGAGTTTGCCGCAGTATCCAATTATGGCGCCGGATTTTTTGATAACTTCAACGCGGTTCGGGTAAGTCTCTCATCTTGGGCGATAAGGCCGATCGAGATGCCCTAACGGTAAAATAACGGAAAGAGCAGGACGCCTGTGCGCATCCTGCTCCTCGTTTTGTCCTGGTTTTACTGCTCTTTCCCTAACACTTCGAATATCCGCAGGACGTGCAGTGTTGGCATCCTTCCTCGTAAATGAGGGTCGGTCCGTCGCATTGGGGACAGAGATCATAGCTGGGTTGTGCAGAACGCCGTTCCGGCACTCGGCCAGCTGCCGCATCAATGGCTTGGGGTTCGGCCACGGCGACCGCGGCTTCGCCCTTACCTTGATTCAGATGGCTCTCCAGGAGCTTACCGATAGCGTCCACAACACTCAGCACGCGGCCCGGTCCGAATCCCATCTGGTTGGCGCCCCCGATGCCCTTTAGCTGTTCCGAAACAAGTTCTAAGCGGCGGCGCGGGCTGACGTTGCCATTGGATCGCAGGTAGAGACTGATCACCCGGCCTAACGCCTCCATGAAGGATTGCACCTCCGAACCTGCGCGTCCCAACAACATGAACACCTCGAAGGGATTGTTGTCCACTTCGTTGATAACCACTCGCGCCGTACCGGCCGGCGTCTCCTTGCGGTAGGTTCGACCGTTAACTTGAGCGGGTACCGGGAAGACTTCCACATCCAGATTGGCATCGAGATAGTGCGCAGTTGCCGGTGTCTTCGCGGACTCCTCCGTGTCCGTGGTATCGGCCAAATGCAACACCTGCTCTTGACGACTCTGGTCGCGGTAAATCGTGACCCCCTTGCACCCTAGGTCGTAGGCAAGCTCATAGAGACGGGCTGTGTCCTCAACCGTGTAGGTGCTTGGTGCATTGGCTGTCTTGGAAATGCTGGAGTCGGTCCAACGCTGAATCGCAGCCTGCACATAGACGTGCTCCTCCGGAGTCAGGTCCATCGCTCCGACAAAGTAATCGGGAAGCGTGTCACCCGGATGATCCTCCAACCAGTCCTGAGCAACCTCCACATACTGCTCATCGAACCCAAGGCGCGACTGACGATAATAAGTGAGAGCGTAAAACGGCTCAATCCCGGTGCTGGTGCCCACCATTGACCCCACCGTACCGGTCGGTGCCTGGGTCAAAATGGTGACGTTTCGCGTACCGTGCTGTCGAATGGCCTCCCGAACCCGTTCCGGCATGCGCTGCATAAATCCGCTTTGCAGATACTTATCTGCGTCAAAGGCTGGGAAAGCCCCCTTCTCTTTGGCCAATTCCACGTCGTACAGATAGGCTTCCGTGGCAATAAACTCGTAGAGTTTGTCGATAAACTTAATGGAGTCGGGGCTCCCATAGCGAAGACCAAGCCGAATCAGGAGCTCACCCAATCCCATTGTTCCGAGGCCGATGCGCCGCTCTTTCTGCTGATTATCGTAGTTTTGATCAAAGAAGTACGGGGTGGCGTCCACGATGTCGTCAAGGAAGCGCGTTCCCATGCGCACCGTGACCCGGAGCGCATCCCAGTCCACATCGTTCGTGTCCTTGTTGTAGAAGGCCGCCAAGTTGATGTGACCCAGCGTACACACGCCCCACGCCGGGAGTGGCTGTTCAGCACACGGGTTAGTGCTGATCAGTGGATTAAAGTACCAACTATTCGAGTCCTTTTCATGCCGCTCATCAAACACGATTCCCGGCTCAGCCGCTTGCCACGCACCCTCAATGATCGCACCCCAGAGTTTACGGGCCTTCACCGTCTCATAATGAATCACCGGCTTGCCTTGAGCGCGCCAGGTTTCCAAATTGCCATCCCAGAGGGCATCATATTCGGGATCCGAGGTATCGGGGAAAACCAAGTCCCAATCGCCATCGTTCTTCACAGCATTCATAAAAGCATCGGAGATGCGAACGCTAATGTTGGCGTTTTCCACCATACCGGGAGTCTTCTTGATGTCGATAAACCGCCATACGTCGGGATGCCAATCTTCAATTTGAAGCATTAAGGCGCCTCTCCGCGATCCGCCTTGCTCCACTAAACCCGTCGCGCGCGAAAACAAATCCATCCATGACACGGCACCCGAGGACCGGCCGTTAACGCCGCGCACAATAGCCCGAGACGGTCGGAGCGACGAGATATTAATCCCGACCCCGCCACCACGACTCATAATCTCAATCATTTGGCCAAGCGTCTCGACAATCCCCTGGCGACTGTCCTTGGGACTCGGGATAACGTAGCAGTTGAAATAGGTCAGTTTTTGCCCCGTGCCCGCTCCCGCCCAGATTCGTCCACCTGGAACAAACCTCAAGGCGCCAATCTCCCGCGCAAAGCTTTCCTCAACATCTTTCCGAACCTTGGGTTTTTCGACGCTGGCCACGCCTTTGGCAATACGGCGGGCCACATCGTGAATGGTGGTTTCCGTTGGGCGGTCGCATTCATTTTGGCGGCGCTCGATGATTTCGCCCTTCTGTGGCCCCGTGATGAGTTCAATCCGAAGCAAGTTATTATCTAAAATAGCTTTAACGACACCCACATCTTTTTTGGGCCACTTGGGATGAGGTTCCACCAAGGCAATGACCAAATCGCCAACCTGAAAGGCACGCTGGGGGTCCTTGACGGTATAGCGGTCTAAAAAGATTTTCCAGCTTAACTCGGAACTAAATCCGGTTTCCAATTCCACGAGCTCGATTCCCCCTTACTCATGAATGCGTTGGGCCTGAATGAGACGCTCCAACTCCTGGCGAAACCCCTCAATGTCGGTGAATTGCCGATAAACGGAGGCGAAGCGCACATAAGCCACTGCGTCTAGGTCACGCAGTTCATCCATCACTAGTTCGCCAATGGCATGGGTGGCGATTTCGCCGTTGGCCGCATCGCGTACATTCCGCTCTACCCGATCAACGGCTTGCTCAAGTTGCTGTAAGGATATAGGGCGCTTTTCGCAGGCCGTTAGCAACCCTTTTAAAATCTTGGAGCGATCAAACGCC
Source organism: Sulfobacillus harzensis (assembly GCF_012933365.1). Lineage (GTDB taxonomy): Bacteria > Bacillota > Sulfobacillia > Sulfobacillales > Sulfobacillaceae > Sulfobacillus_B > Sulfobacillus_B harzensis. The sequence continues at coordinate 5,595 of NZ_JABBVZ010000118.1, forward strand.
TCGCGCCGGCCGTCCTTCTTGACTACCCAAATCGGAATTTCCTCCACCCGTTCGTATGAGGTGAAGCGCCGGTGGCAGTCGAGGCATTCGCGCCGCCGACGGATGGCTTGTCCATCCTCCGTGGGCCGCGAGTCCAGCACTTTGCTGTCCAAGTAGTGGCAAAATGGGCAACGCATCGCACAATCCCCTTTATCTAGTACAACTAGCATTATAGTACCTACTACATCTCGATCCAACCTTTAAGAGCCCAGAGAAAATTCCCTAAAAAGAGGAAAAACCCGCGCCGCACCGCGGGTTTCCCCATTTCGTGACATTATTTGTCGAAAAAAATTTGAGGCTCATTTGTTAAGAATTGTATATGCCCAAACGAGCGACCCACCTAAAATGACGACGCCTAACACCCAGCTGCCGATCCCGATAGCTCCAAGGACAGTCAGAACCGCCCCAATCCCCATGCCCCATTTCGTCCAGCGCAGCGCTGGGCGTTGCCGCTCAAGATTGTTCCACTTACGAGGAAGCATGTCTTCCCCTCCTTCCACTTGTCCTCATCATACGACTTTTTCGGATTTCACCAAAAAGACCCGAAAATCCCCCTCATCCCGGGCGGTTATCGCCGTTTACCCCCCGAGCTCTCCGCGCGCCAAGTCTCTTCGGCTGGCCATGAGCTGGTCTGGAGGTCCCGCACACCCCGGGGAACCCTTTGGGACATCTCGTCATAGGGTGTCCTAACACACCATAAAGGAGGGCTTCCTGTGAATAATGTGGTCTCCTATCTGGCTCTAGCCTATGTCGCCCAGACCGTGGCGCAGGCGGCTCAAAAGCTCATCCCTCTTAAAACGCCCGCCCAGTCGCAGTTGGTTCGTGAGTGGCTCTCAACCGGAGCGGCGGTGACCTTGACATTCGCCGCCAAAATGGACATTCTCGGCGACCTCGGCCTCGAACTGGGCGCCGAACCGATTGGCTATGTCGTCACCGGGATCATTCTAGGTCATGGCGTCCAATATGCCCTGAAGTTTATGGGAAACAATCCCTTGAAGTCTGTCCGTCCTGCTTCGAAGTCGTAGTCGGATCTCCCTTCCCATCTCGCTCCCTGACATATTTTTTCACGCCTCGGGGAAGTTAATCCTTAGATCGAGTATAGGAAGGGAGCCTTCATTTATGGGAAAGCAATCACTGACCGCGGCCTTGGCTCTCGTGTCGCTAACCGCCGCTCTGGCTGCCTGCGGAACGCCTGCGCCCGCGCCCAACAATTCCCACAACAAGGGCGGCACCGGAACGACCCACAAAAGCGCGCAAGCGGGCGCGAAAAAGAACACCAAGAGCGGTTCCGGCGCCAAGACAGGGAACAGCTCTGGGGGGAACAAGGGTGCCGCCTCCACCGGGAAAGCCACCGGACACAAGGGTACGACGAGCGGAACGTCGGCCGCGCAGAACAAAAAGGTGTCGGGCACGGGTGCGGCCAATGCCACCGGTACAGCCATCGGCACAGCCGCTACCAAGCCCATCTCTCTCAAGACGCTGCCATCGATTACATCGCTAGATCCGTATAACCCACACCATGCCGCGTACCACGAGGTATCGGCCTTCATTAACGAAATGGGTTACCATTGGGCTACCCAGGTTCCCGGCATCGTCTACATGACCAACAACCACAATCAAGTGACCGCCGTTGAGGCCCAGTTCCCTCAAAATCATGGGACATTTGGCTGGTATGATCCGCCCACGCCTCCGACCATCCTGAACGCCAGTTTAGCGTGGCACAGCGAGCATCTCTATTTCGTGGCACCCAATTCCATTACGACGGGCATGTCGGCCACGTTGCCCAGCGACTTAACCTCCTGGAACGCCTTTAAGGCAGTCAATACCCGACTCAACCTCTACGTCAAAGAGCCAAAAACCTATCACGGGTATACCGTCTATGCTCCACCCAACGGACCGGGCATTAAGGTCTTGGTCAGCCCTTCGGGCCCCATCGCTGGATTCTTGGTCGGTGAACCGGCCATGTGGGGTTGGAGCCCGGTGTATCTCCAATCCAACGGAAAACCCGTCCATTCCCTGGCCTATGGCACCGCCTACCAAAGCGCCTTTATGCTGGGTCCCAGCAAAGCCCCGGCAGCCAGTGCAGGAACGACCACCAAGTAGCTAGACGCGGTAAAAGAGCGCCGCCTCCGGGCGGCCTCTTTTGTGGTTAAATAGGAAGGTACGGAATTAAAGTGAGGCGAGCATGTGTCTAAGCAAAAACCCCCAACTCCCGACTCTCGCCCCCCCATCTGGGCGATGGTGCTTGTCGGGGCGATTATCCTATTCGCGATAGTCGGGTACTGGATTCGTTAATCTAATGGCGGGGGCGCGGCACGAGTGGCCTTGTTGCCACCTCGCCAGCCAACTCGCTTAAACTGCGTCCCTTGGGCTCCGGAAGAAGGAGACTCACCAAGGCGCCCAATATGGAGAACAGCGACGTGATTAACAGCGTCCCGCTCACCCCCAAGGCGGATGACAGCAAAGGAAACACGAAGACTCCAATGAACGCTCCTAGTTTCGCCATTCCCGCGGAAATGCCATGGCCGGTGGCACGCATAGAGACAGGGAAAACCTCCGCGGGAATGACAAAAGTGGTCGTGTTGGGGCCAAATTCTGCGAAGAAATAGCTAATCCCGAAAATAACCAAGAACGCCACTACATGAGCGCCGATGTTGCGCCATATCCCAATGACGAAAAAACATAAGGCCATCATCACGAAGCCCACCATCTGCAGACGACGATGGCCAATTTGATCAATTTTCGAAAAGGCCACAATGTAGCCCGGCGCCGCGAACAACGCAAAGATAATGAGTGACCATGCCATTTGGGTCAACGCGGAGGAGTGCGGTTCGATGCCCTTGAGCACCAATGGCATGGAGATGGAGTTGCCATAATAGGCGTAGTCGAAGAGAAACCAACTGCCGGCGGTACCCGCTAAAAGACGCCAAACCTTTTTGCCGGCCACGGCTGGCTTAGCTGGTAGCGGTTTCGGCTCTGCCTCGGCGTGGTTGACCTCTATGCCCGAAAAACGGCTCCAGTTGGCCGCCGCTTGGTCCTGTTCGCCCTTCACCTCGGCCATATACCGTGGGGATTCCGGCATGCGCCGACGCATCATAATGACCGCCATCGCAGGCACCGCTCCCAACCCCAACATAATGCGCCAGGCAAGACCGAGAGGAATACCCGAAGCGACCAGGGTCATCGCCACAACCGGCCCGGCAATCAAGCCCAGGGCCTGCATGGAAAACACCAACGCCACGAGTTTTCCGCGATCCTTGACATTAGCGTACTCGCTCATGAGCACCGCACTGACAGGATAGTCACCGCCAATGCCGAGCCCCATGATAAAGCGGAAGACCAAGAGCCAATAAATGTTGGGGGAGAAGGCGGATAAAAGGGCCCCGGCAGCCATAATTATTGCCTCCACGCCATAAATCTTCTTCCGGCCCCAGCGGTCAGCCAATCGCCCAAACACCGTCGCCCCCAAAAATGCCGCCAAAAGGGCCGTCGACCCGAGGAGACCCAGCATGACCTTAGATGGCGACCATTGCGCCTTAATGAGATCTAAAGCCGCACCGATAATGAAGAGATCGTAGGCGTCGGTAAAGAATCCCGTGCCCGAAATGACTACCGCCCGCAAATGAAAAAGACCCAACGGGGCGTTATCGAGCGCCTGTTGTATTCCCTGACCCTGTGACATATGAACTCCCCCTTGCCGGGGGTAGTATTGCCGACCGGCCGCGCTTTCAACCCGCATGAAGCGGGCGTTGGCGGGTACGCTAAACCAATGCGATCGTTTTGGCTCACACGACCTTTTTGGGCTTTGGCCCTGGGATTGTTCCTAAACGCGTATAGCTGGTAGGTAAAGAGGGGCCTCGGGGCTTGGCTGTGGTAGCGAGTGCCCCTTGAGCGCCCTCCTCCCCATAGAA
>NZ_JABBVZ010000119.1 GCF_012933365.1 Sulfobacillus harzensis
AAGTTTTTATTTCGCCATCCGGGTCGCGAAGTCCTTTTTGCGCCGGATGTTCGGGACTATTCACACAAGCTGCTAGGAGATTGACGGCCAGTGCCACCACAGTGGGCAAGTTGCCAATGGGGCTTGAGCCTGGGTTAAAATCGGTGGCCAGAGCGAGGTGAACTCCCCGGTCAAGAATTTTCCTAACCGGCGCGTAGCCTCCAGCTCCTCCATAGAAGGCGGCACCTGGCATAATCACTGCCGCCATGTGGTGAGTCGCCATAAGGTCGATTTCGTCCAAGCTGAGGCATTCCAGATGTTCAACCGAACGTGCCCCCAGCCGCACCCCCAGCTCGATTCCGCCAATTTGGGAAAATTGGTTGGTGTGTAGACGAACGGTTAGGTTGGCGGGTAGGGATTCGAAAACCGATGCCACCTCGGCGGGACTGTAAGCCGTACGCTCCACAAACGCGTCGACCGCCGACAAAAATCCCATCGCGGCGGCCTGTGGTAGTAATTGACTACGGACTGTGTTAAGCCAGTCGGATTTGCTGCCAGTCCGCGGGTGGGCATGGAGGAAGAGACCCGTGGCAATGATGTCCTGAGGCAGTTGATCCATGAGTTGCTGAATGAGACGCAGCGCCCGCATCTCTTCATCGAGAGTGAGGCCGTACCCCGTCTTCATTTCGAGCACGGTCGTGCCCCATGCTAGCGCTTCAGTGGCTAATTGCGTGGTAAGGGTGAGAATCTCGGTATCGGAGGCAGTCGCCCATTGATCGCTAGAGCGGGCGATCCCGCCCTTCCTCTGAGACAAGCTTTCATAGGAGACCCCTTGAAGCCGTGCCACATATTCATCGTCTCGCCATCCGGCAAAAGGGAGATGCGTATGGCAATCGATGAAGCCAGGGACCACGGCGCGTCCTTCGACATCGACCACGGTTCCCAGATTTCGCTCTTGGGATAGCAATTGGCTGGTCGGCCCCACCGCGGTAATGCGGCCGTTGTCGATGATGACCGCACCGTTCGGCTCAACAATCCATTGGTTTTGGGTACGGTCCTGATAAATTCGCCCGTGGGTCAACGTGAGTCGCACAGCAGATCCTCCTCGACGTGAATGGCATAAGAGCGGGGCGGGGGCATCCGATCCGGCGATGAGATGGCCCTCGGCCCGCTTTATGCAGTGGTTACTTGTTCGTGGGTACGTGGGTGGGTCCCAGAAGCGGCGTGTTGAAACGCTCGGGAAATGCCTCCAGTGTTCGCTGGGCCTTTTCGTAGCCCGCATCAGCGTGGCGCACTACCCCTATCCCGGGATCATTCCAGAGAACACGAGCGAGCCGGTCCGCACTGTCCGAGGACCCATCTGCGACGGTCTGGGCCCCCGAATGCAGGGAATACCCAATGCCCGTTCCGCCGCCATGGTGGAAAGCGACCCAATGCGCCCCGGAGGCAACATTCAGCAGGGCGTTTAAAATGGGCCAGTCGGCAATCGCATCCGACCCATCTTGCATGGCCTCCGTTTCGCGATAGGGAGATGCCACCGATCCGGTATCATGATGATCGCGTCCGAAGACTACCGGGGCATGCAGGACACCTTGGGCGACCAGGTCGTTTACTTTGAGGGCAAAGGCATCGCGCTCGCCCTGGCCCATATACGCGATACGGGCGGGTAAGCCTTGGAAATGAATATATTTCCGAGCCAGGGCGAACCACCGGCGTAGAAGGGGATTATCGCCAAACATTTCGAGAGCAAGATCGTCCATCCGATAAATATCCTCAGGATCGCCGGAGAGGGCAGCCCAGCGGAACGGCCCTTTGCCTTCACTGAAGAGTTCCCGAATCGTGGCGGGGACGTAGCCGGGGATATCGAATGCGTGGTCAACGCCGGCATCCAACGCTTCGCGGCGAATATTGTTCCCATAGTCAAAGGTGACGGCTCCGGCCGCTTGAAGACTTAGCATCTGTTCCACATGGCGTCCGATGGAGGCCCGGGCGAGACAAAGATACTCTGTAGGGTCTTTGGCTCTGAGCGCCGCCGCCTCGTCGACGCCATACCCGTCCGGTATATATCCGACCAAGGGGTCGTGCGCAGCTGTTTGGTCGGACAAGATATCCGGTACGATGTGACGTTCGCGTAAGTAGGCGAGGAGTTCGTTGGCATGGCACTGAATTCCGATCGTGTAGGACTCACCCTGCGCCTTTGCTTCGAGGGCCCGGGTTACGGCCTCAGGAATGCTGGTCATTCCGGCGTCTAGGTAACCTGAATCCAGTCGGCGCTGGATCCGCCGCGGATCGACATCGGCGATCAGGGCGACGCCTTCAAGCATTTTGGCCGCGAGCGGCTGAGCGCCGCCCATGCCGCCCAGACCCGCCGATACGTAGAGACGGCCGCGTAGGTGGTCCGCCTGAAAATGCTGTGTGGCTAGTGCCACCAGGGTCTGAAAAGTACCTTGAATAATACCCTGACTACCAATATAAACCCACGATCCGGCAGTCATCTGGCCGTACATGGTGAGACCCTCAGCTTCAAGGCGATTGAACTCATCGAGGGAGGCCCATTTGCCGACCAGATTGCTGTTGGCAATGAGAACGCGGGGAGCACTGGGCTGGGTCCGGAAGACGGCTACTGGCTTGCCCGACTGAATGAGAAGTGTCTCGTCGTTTTCCAGTTTCATCAAGGTCTCGACAATTTTGTCATAGGCGTCCCACGATCGTGCAGCCCGGCCGCGTCCTCCATAGACAATGAGATGCGCTGGATCTTCGGCTACCGCGGGGTCGAGATTGTTCATTAACATCCGCAGGGCTGCTTCTTGGCCCCACCCGCGGCAGTGCAGTGTGGCTCCTCGGGGCGCGTGGATATTGTCGTGACGAAACCAATTCATGGATTATGCCTCCTCCGTAGGATGTGATGAAAATCGTGCGTCATATCATGGGCTCCACCCGTTGACGAGTGCTTGAACTTGGCGGTTCAGCTGTGTATTGTCGATCGCCCGATGCACACCATCCCTTACAACCGGTCGCCCGGCGACGACCACGTCGCGGACGGCGTCAGGCTGCATCGCGTACACCACGTTCGCGGCGAGGGTGCTTTCAGTCCAGGGAATGAGCGAGGGATGGGTCAGGTCGATCCCGATGAAGTCGGCATAAAAGCCGGGTTCAAGACGTCCTGTGGGAAGCTGGAGAAGTTCTGATCCGCCGATCGTGCCCATCTCAAGAACCCGGTCATGGCCTAGAACGGTTGCATCGCGCGAAACTCCTTTATGCACGAGGGCGGCCATCCGCATTTCTTCAAAGAGGTTGGCCCGATTATTGCTGCAGCCACCGTCGGTTCCCAATCCCGCCACGACCTGCCGTGCAAGTAGTTGGCGCAGTGGGGCGATGCCATCCGCCAAAAACAGATTGCTCGATGGGCAATAGGCCCAGCGAGTGCCGGTTTCGGCTACCAGATCAATATCCCCGTCCGTCAAACAGACCAGATGGACGGCAATCGTGTTCGGGCCCAACACCCCTAATTCCGCGAGGTGTGCGACCGGTGTGTGGCCCGTACGGGAGCGGACCTCGTCAACTTCGAAAGGTTCTTCCGCAACATGGATGTGACATGGCACCTGGAGTTCTCGAGCCAAGGCGTGGGCTTCGCGGATCATCGCGTCGGATGCGCCATGCAGGCTGTGCGGTGCGATGTGAATTATCACTTGGGGGTCATCGGCGACCTCCGCGGCCAGGGTCTGGGTGCGCTGGACGGCCTGGTCGATGGTTTCGCGATACGCGGTCGGGGCGCCGTTCCAATCGTAAAAAGTCCGCGCCAATACGAGCCGGATTCCTACGTCCCTGGCCGCTTGAATGACGGCTCGATCCGACGCCAGTCCATCACCATGGAGATAGAAGAATTCCGCCACCGTGGTGACGCCAGCTTGCAGCATTTCCAAAAAGGCGAGCTGACTGCCCAGATACAAGGTCTCGGGGTCCAGATGCGGGGTGAGGCGATACAAGGCCTCGTCTCGCCATGTGAGAAACGGACGGTCGACGCCGCGACCCCGCGCCAAATGCTGAAAGGCGTGGGCGTGAACGTTAATCGTTCCCGGCATTAGGAGGCGGTTGGGCCAGAGGGTGACCGGCACGTCTTGATATTCGCTTTGCAGAACGTCGCGGGCTCCTGCTGCGACAATCTGGCCGGACGTGTCATTCACAATGAGGCATCCGTTGGGTTCAAGCCCTGTCGGAAACAGTACGTATTCGGCTTCATAGCGCCTTAACACCGGTTACTACCTCCTCCAGCGTTTGATCGAGCGCGATTAGCGCGTCGTGCAAGATTTCTGCGCCCATCGCCAGATCGGGGGCGCGACTCGCTTCGTCTGGACAGTGGCTCTTTCCCGCCAGACTGCGAATAAACAGCATGCCGGTGGGAACTCGGCGCGCCATATGGGTCGCGTCATGCCCCGCCCAACTATTTAAGATGGGCGGGGCAACGCCACGGGATTGGGCGGCGTTGACGAGAATACGTTGCAGGTCAGCAGAAAGCGGTTGTGGTGCTTGGTTCAAAATATTGCGAATAGTGACTGCGATACTAAGCGACGTCATCGCTTGTTCCAGGCGCTGTCGATAGCGTTCAGCGGCGTGCTGGAGCTGATCGACGTCGGTAGATCGGATCTCGACGGTGAACACTACCTGGGACGGCACAATGTTCACCGCGTTGGGATACACGTGCACTTGCCCCACTGTGCCTACCATCCAGTGCGGCCACGGCTCACGCAAAAGGGCGTTCAACGCCAATACCGCATGGCTGAACGCGTGAAGCGCGTCTCGGCGGTGGGCCAACACCGTCGTGCCCGCATGATTCTGTTCCCCAGTCAGGGTGATGTGGTCGCGATAGATCCCGGTGATGCGGTCAACCACGCCGATGGGCAGATCCGCGGCGTCAAGCCGCCCGCTTTGTTCAATGTGGGGCTCAATAAAGGCTCCAATTTCATCCGGATCGAGGCTGTCGCAGTTCGCTAAGTCGCCACCCACGCGTCGTAAGGCCTCAGTGAGTAAGCGGCCATTATCGCTTGTGTGGGTCATTAGTTGCGCGCTGCCAAGCCGGCCCGTGTAGAGCCGACTTCCTAGGGTAGAGAGTCCAAAGGGATTGGGTTCTTCGCCGGTAAATGCCACGACTGCCAATGGATGGCGATTGCGGTAGCCTCGGGCCGCTAACGATTGCAGCACCTCCAAACTCATGAGAACACCCGCTGCCCCATCATAGGCTCCTCCGTGGGGCACGGTATCTAGATGTGAACCAGCAGCAATGGTTTTGGCTGACGCCTCATGCCCTGGCATGCGCCCCCATTGGTTACCGGCGGCATCGACCTGGTACTCGAGACCGGCCTCGATGACTTCTCGGTGAAACGCAGTCCGGGCCTCAAAGTCCGCATCGCTACCAAAAGGGCGCGTAATACCGCCGCCGGGGTCTCTTCCGATGGCGGCGAATTCGACGATGCGCTGCATTAATCGTTCTGAACTGATGGGCGAGGTCACAATAGTTGGCTCCTTTGTTACGGTCGGTAGACGTGGCGCCGCGTCTCGTAGTCTTCGAGGGCCTGCAGCCGGGCCTCAATGTTGGGGGTGGCCGCCGCCGCCTCGCGGATGAGATAGTTGATGAACACCATGACAGCCGCGTAGGAATCAAAAAGCGACGCCCGCGCGACCGGCACGACAGCCACTGGACGGGCGAGCGACTCAACGGGTGTATGAGGCCGGTCGGTGATGGCGGCAATGGGCGTGGCCCAGCGCGCCACGTCAGCGAGCCAATCCAAGAGCACGGCGGAATACCGGGGGAAGACGAACGCAAGAACGGCGGTGTCCGGTTGGACGTGTGACGCCAGGGCTGTCCATTGGGGCGTGTCAGGTGTCGCACATTCGACGCTATCTCGGATTTTGCTCAAGAAATATGCTGCATATGGCATCATCGTTGCCGACGCACGGGCCCCCGCTAAGACAAGACGGGGCGATCGCAGGATAAACTGGACCATGGCCTTAGCCTCGGTACTCTCGCAAATCAAGGGAAGCTGAGACAGGTTGGTCATTTCTTCGGCAATTAGGGGGTCGTCCTCGGAGGGCGTCGGATGATGCAAATAGCGTGTCCGATCCGGCGCCTTCCATTCTTCGCGGACTAGGTCTTGCAGTGTTCGCACGAAGTCTGCGAAGCCCGAAAACCCAAGGCTCATGCAAAACCGCGAGACCGTCGATTGGCTGACGTCGCAGGCCTCCGCGAGCTCTACGGCGGACATCAGCGACACGTCACGTAAATGGTCGGCCACATACTGTCCGATTTGACGGAACGCGCTAGACGACGATCCTTGATCGGAGACCTGAGTTTTCAATTCATCTAATGTTGCTATCGACATCGTGTTCACCCCGAAAGCTCAAGAATGAAGTGATGCATATCTATCGTAATAGATTGGCGAGGTAGCATCTTCGCCTGGTATGTTATCACAAATCACAACTAGCAACCACGCCATTTCTATCCATTACCGAAATTATAAGTATTTTACTTTTTATTGGTTGAATTTATGCAATATGGATGGTATCATGCACCTGTAGAAATAAGTCAATTCATATCGGAAATTTATGGACTGGAAGTACCAGAGCCTCCTTGCAGGCGAAAGTAGATGGGATCCGGGAGTAGACCGAGCGATGCAGGGACGGACCAGACACGTCGCAAGGCCGCTGGTGGAACAAAGCGATAACACAAGCGTAAGAAAGTGATGGGTCGCTCAGTGCCTGGTGCAGTCCTATAGGTTCATCTGGGAAAGGAGAATATCGATGCAAATCGAGGAACACTCGATCGATTTTATTCCGGAAGAGGAGCGCCATGGACACATTTCCAACCTCTTTACCGTGTGGTTCGCCGCCAACATGCAGCTCACACCCCTAGTGACCGGCGCCATAGCGGTGACCTTGGGCCTGGATTTGGCGTGGGCTATCGTGGTAATCCTTGTAGGCAATCTCGTTGGAGCTATTTTCATGGCCTATCACTCGGCTCAAGGTCCGAAATTAGGCATCCCGCAAATGATTCAAAGCAGGGCGCAATTCGGGGTGGTCGGAGCCATTATCCCCTTGGTCATTGTCATTTTGATGTATCTCGGCTTCTTCGCCTCCAGTGGTGTGATCGGGGGACAGGCGCTGTCAGGGCTCACGGGTGGTTCTGTGAGCATAGATCCGGCCATCATTATTCTCAGCATTGTGGCTACTGCTGTGACGATTGTCGGATATGACTTGATTCACGCGGTTGAACGGTGGTTATCGCTGGTCTTTGCCGTCGTTTTTATCATCGTGACCGTCAAGGCCTTTTCGCTGCCAATGCCCCACGGAACCTGGTCGCTGGCTCACCCCAACTGGCCCATGATTCTCTTGATGCTCACGATTGCGGTTACATGGCAAATCTCCTACGCGCCCTATGTGGCGGATTACTCTCGGTACATGCCGAAAAGCACATCCATCAGTAGGACGTTCGGCTTTACCTACGCCGGTACCGTTCTCAGCAGCGTCTGGATGATGACGCTGGGATCCGTGCTGACTGTCGGAATCAAAAACTTCCTTAACAACTCGAGCGCCAACGTCGCTCACCTGCTGGGCGGGGGTGGATGGGCGGTGTTGATGTTCTTGGTGATTATGCTCGGCATAATTGCGGTAAACGTCTTAAACTTGTATGGGGCTTTTATGTCAACGACTACCTGTACCCAAGCAGTCGTGAACATTGCTGTTAATCGCCGAACACGAACGACATTTGTGATTATTATGGCGATTATTGGCACAGGACTTGCTGTCGCCGGACAAGGAAACTTCCTCAATGACTTCAGCAACTTCATTTTGTTCCTCGCTTACTTCCTCATCCCGTGGACGGCCATCAATCTGGTCGATTTCTATTTCGTGCGTAACGGCGAATATCGGATTGCCGACATTTTTAAGCTGGACGGCATCTATCATCGTGTCAATTGGCGTACCATGCTGGTCTACGTAATCGGTGTACTGGTCGAAATTCCCTTCATGGACGCCACGTTTTACGAGGGGCCGGTGGCTAAGGCCATGGGCGGCGGGGACATCTCCTGGCTAATAGGCCTCGCGGTGTCGGCGCCACTGTACTATTTACTCAGCCGCGGTAGTCGTGCCAACCAGGATGTCCAAGCGGAAATAGCCGAGGGATAAGGTCAACGGTATTGGTCCATCAAGGGAGGGATTAAGATGTCAAAAAACCATCAGCGCGATGTCCGCCAGCGGAACGCTATGACGTCGCCGCGTTTTGCGCAGATCGCGACCTTCGCAAGGCTTCCCTATGAGCGCGAGTTGTCCGACATTGATCTCGCCTTTGTCGGAGTGCCGTTTGATGATGGAACCACGTTTCGTTCGGGGGCGCGGATGGGCCCGTCGGCAGTTCGCGAACATTCCCGCCTGTTACGGCCGTTTAACCCTTTTATGAATGTCGCCCCGTTTGACATCCTCAACGTGGTGGATTGGGGCGATGTGGATATCATCCCCGGATTCGTTTTGGAGACCTTCGAGAAGGTTCAGAACGACGTCGCGCTCTTGATGCAACGCCGGACGGCCCCGCTCGTTTGCGGTGGCGATCACTCTATCACGCTGCCGGTTCTCCGGGAACTGGCAAAGCAGCATGGCCCAGTCAATCTGATTCATTTCGATTCCCATCTCGACTTTTGGGACGAATACTGGGAGGGAAAAAAGTATACCCACGGCACGTGGCTTCGCCGGGTGGTCGAGGAGGGGCTGGTGGATGTAGTATCTCAGGCCGGAATCCGGGGAAGCCAATATGGGGTCAACGACATGGATTTCGCCCATGATCACAACATTGACATCACGTTTATCGATGACTTTCATCGGGACGGCGTCGACCAAACAATGAAGCGGATTCTCGACCGATTTTCGCCGGAGCGGCCACTCTACATCTCGTGGGATATTGACGTTGTCGACCCAGCCTTTGCTGGAGCTACGGGAACGCCCGAGGTGGGAGGACTCACCAGTTGGCAGGCAGTCCAAGTTATTCGCAGGCTGGTCGGTTGGCGCGTCGTTGGCATGGACATTGTGGAGGTGTCGCCGCCGTATGATGGGCCGGGAGGACAAACCTCACTGCTGGCCGCCAACTTGTTCTACGAGATAATTTCGGTTATGGCGCGCAACACCGCGGCCGGATTGTCGATTTTCTGAGGAGGGTCGCAGTCTGTGTAGGGGTCGAACGTTTGATGGGCGAGACCTTGTAACGGTGAGTAGGAGCGCACCCGAGCCGAACGTTCCCTTTATGGGGGCCGTCGGCATTCCAGCGGCATTGGCCGCCCAACAATTGACGCCGCAACTGTTTCCACAAGCGTCCTGTAGAGATGTGATTTCGGCGGACTTTGACAGTTGAGGAAAAAATCCCCCCGTTGGTACGGTTGTGGT